>NZ_WTFC01000048.1:0-9584 GCF_009795795.1 Gilliamella sp. Pas-s95
CCCAAAACAGACCAACGTAAGCTGACTCAAACCTTAACAAAACTTTATAAAATTTTAACAAAAAAACTAGCGCATTATTATTCAACAGGTTATAATTTCACCGCTTTTAAAGCAAGGAAATGCTCATTAGCTGAGCAGTCAATTACAAAAAATATAAATAAAACAGAAATTTATTTGACAGGATAATCGAAATGCGCTATTATAATCGGCATCTGGCATCTGGCATCTGGCCTGCCAAACCTACGCCCTAAATCTTTTTCAATATCATCGAAGTCAAAATCAGACTCAATTCTTATTTTTATCAGCGAAGTTATCGAAACCATCGAGCTTAGTGAACTCGCCAAGGCCGAAACTTTTATCTTCCTTATCAAAGTCATCGTTGCTCTTTGCACCGTTGTTGCTATTGCCGTATTCGTTTGATTCACAGGCATTATCGGCTTATACCTCAAGGGTAATTGAAGGCTCTGCACCGTATTTAACGTATGATAATGGTAGAACCAAAGCGACAACAACCGCTGATTTACTCAGTATTACATTATCAGATAATCGAACATTTACGCCATCCAATGGTTCAAGTGCGACCAACCCCATTGTATTACCCGTCGCAGGTCAAAGTTTTACTGATATTCATATGATGGTGCCACCATCAACCAATTCTGTTAGTTTAAGTGAGTTAGTGACAAGTTATCATTATTGGGGCGATGATGATGGGGATGGGCAGGGAACAAATGGTGTTACGGCAACAGGCAGTTTATCGGTTGCTATCACCGATAAAAACAACCGAGCTGTGGGGCGTGGTACGGTTTTAAGCATCTGCAATGCTCCCTATAAAGTCGTATTAAGTAGTAGTGCGGGGCGTTTAACCACACAATACGGGCTGCCAAATAGCAGTACATTCAGTGGTAGTACGGCAACGTATTATCTTAGCCCGCCACCATCACCAGGCATTTGTTACGCAAGGCCAGAACTTACTCGTCGCAGAAATACTTCTAACTGGGATCCTAATAGAGGATTTGCTACTCAATCTACTGAACCATCATCATATGATCTTAATTTCCCTAAAACTGGTGCTAATGGGTTGTACTTTGATTTAGATATTGTTGGTGTTGATGCAAACCAACTTAATTGGGCTCCAGTTACTCGCGGGGGAATAACAGTAACAGTAACGAGGATGACCGCAAACGATAGCTGGTTGCCTAATGGGTCAGAATTAGTAACACGGGTAACCTTAACAAGCAATCCATATCCAAGTTCATCGTCTGACACACCAAGTTTGCCGCAGGTGTTTGAGTTAGAGGGTAAAGACAGAAGTGGTAATACTGTTGTGAAATATGGATTTAAGATTAGAGTATGGAGTATCCCAAGAAGTTCTACTGTTCAACTAAATCATCTAAGGAGTTATTGCAGTAATTTGGGTTATCGAGTCCCAGACGGCGGGCCGTTAAATTCATTTTTCTCTGAATGGGGAATGGTAGGAAGTTATGATGGTACTCGTTTTTATAATGGTAGATATTTTACTAATTATGAAGAAGGAACGGGGGGTAGTTATCATTATGGATCTACGATTACGCCTAGTGGTAGTGCTAGCCGTATGCACCTTTCTGATGCCGCTGGGCGTTATCATAGGAAAGCCTACGGACTTTGTATGTCGTAACGGCTACAACTTTTATGGTTTTATGAGAATGGCAGTAGAGGATATATCATGTTTAAACGTAGTCGCATCTTGGGCTATTGTCGTCGTAGTGATAACCATAATGATTATAGTGCTACAGTCCGTGGTTTAGAGTTTTGTGTTTCATCTTCGAGGATTTTTATCTTGTGAAATGGTTAACTAATCAAAAAATAAAACTTCCCGACTAACAAGACTTAAAGTTTGCGCTTTTGCTCTAAACAGTAAAAGCGCAAATATAAAAACACCGATTTCAATACTGCATAATAGAAATTAATTATCGCAATCAAAGTAATAATCTTATAACTTGTTTAAATTTTAGAGTAAAATACAATCAATAAGTTATATTAATAATCATACCCAATTTTAGTCATAAAACAGATACATATTGATTATCAATTAAATAAAAGCTATACCAGTTTTATATAAATTGTTATCCGTTTCGATACAGAAGTTTCTATTGATTTTGCATTTGGAATTGTAGTTCAACATATAATGTTTAGCTTGGAGGAAGGACATGTATTTATTAGAAATGGCACCAAAATTTTTATTAGCTATATTTATTTTACTTATTTATGTCAAATTATCAGGAAAGAGTCAAATTGCGCCAATGTCGCAGCTCGATCAGGTTGGTAGTATGGTCATTGGTGCGCTAGTTGGGGGCGCGTTGCTTAGCCCAACAGTGTCACCTTGGGAAGCGTCTGGATTAGTTGCAATTTGGGCGGGTTTGCTTGTTTTAATTCGATTTATCAAATCTAAAAACTCACGTTTACGTGACACAATTGATGGTAAACCAATTCAATTAGTTAAAAATGGCAATTTAATAACGGATAATTTTATTAAAGCAAACTTACCAGTAAGGGATTTTGAAACATTAGTTAACATTCAAGGCGTTCCCTCATTTGGTGACTTAAAAGAAGTTTGGTATGAACTCAATGGTTCTTTAACCCTTATTAAAAAAGGTGATAAAGATATTGCTGTGCTCATTATTGAAAATGGTGCAATTAGTCAGGATAATCTTAAGCAGCTAAACAAAGATGAAGATTGGGTTAAACGCGAGATCACCAAACAAGGTTACGAAAAAATAGAAGATATTTTTTGCGCTGAATGGTTTGATAATAAGTTGATTATTTATCCTTATGATGCGGTTCGTGAAGGTAACAAATAATTATTTTTAGGGTGGATTGAGGTCCACCCATTTTCAACTCAATTACTTTATATCCACTGACTAATTAACGCAGTTGGCTATCTTTACTGCCACGGCGATTATATAGGCTTGATGCTTTGGTTAATTGCTTATCGATTTCTTGTTGGCACGACAGACAATATTGCACTCCGGGTAATGCTGCTTTTCTGGCTTCGGCAATAGGTTCTCCACACTCAATACAAAAATCAGCGCTAGTGGTACCGTGATTAAGTTGTCGTCTTGCGATTGCAATAGCATCAGCAATGGTGCCTTCAATTTGTTGATTAACCGCATCGTCAGATGCCCATCCACTTGCCATAAACAATTCCCCCTATAACTGAAATAGCTAATGAAAGAAATGGTGTTTTTTTATACTTTTTCAAGTAATATGCTAGCTAATGGTAGATTATTTTAATGTGAATGATAAAGCCGGTGTTAAGCAATATATAGATATATTGTTAAACATTATAAAACACCATAAAATCAGGAGGTTATCATGCAACAGTATGAACAAGCAACGTTTGCGGGTGGTTGTTTTTGGTGTATGGTTAAACCGTTTGATCAGTATGATGGGGTTATTGATGTGGTGTCGGGGTATACGGGAGGGCATGTTGTCAATCCAACCTACCAGCAAGTTTGTGCTGGTCATACAGGCCATACCGAAGCGGTACAAATCACGTTCGATCCTAAAATAATCACTTATAAAAAGCTTCTTGATATCTTTTGGCATCAAATTGATCCGACCGACTCGCAAGGTCAATTTGCTGATAGGGGTAATTCTTATCGTCCAGTTATTTTTTATCATAACGAATTTCAACACCAATTAGCATTGGTATCGAAACAAGCTTTACAAGAAAGTGGATGCTTTGATAAACCAATTAAGGTAGCCATTGAACCTGCAACTGCTTTTTATTTAGCTGAAGATGACCATCAACATTATTACATTAAACAGCCACAACATTATAATCGATATTACCAATTATCAGGGCGAGCCCATTTTTTGTCCGAGCATTGGACAAAAAATAAATAATAGGATGATTTAATCATGCAAAATTACCCACAATATAGTAGTAAACAAAAATGGATTCATTGGTTAACAATGATACTAATTGTATTTAGTTTTTTGCTTGTTACGTTTAATGTGACGTTGTCATCTTATTTAGGGGGGATGGCCAATATTTATTTATTACATAAATCCTTTGGCGTGCTGATTTTGGGCATCACATTTTGGCGTTTGCTGGTGATTAAGCGGCAAGGGGTGCCTGATGTGTTGCCAAAAGATCATAAACTACAGCGAATTTTGTCAAAATCGATACAGGGATTTATCTACATTTTATTAATTATTGTGCCACTTTCGGGCTATTTAATGAGTAGCCGATCGCTCAATGTCTTTGGCATTATCTCTATTCCTGCTATTGATATGCCCAATGAGGCTTATCAGGCATTTCACCAAACCCATAAAATGAGTGCGTATTTTCTTTCTGTTTTACTTATTGTACATATAGTTGCGGCTTTGTTTCATTATTTTTGGATTAAGGATAAAGTATTACAGTCAATGTTAAGCCGTAATTAATCAAAATAAATTAAAAATAACATAAAATAATGAAGGTGGTTTATGGAAAATACAATGAAACAAAAAGCACTGTCAAAATTAACACCCATGCAATACCATATTACGCAACGTAACGGTACTGAACCTCCTTTTGACAACGAATTTAACGCCAATTATCGGGAGGGGATTTATGTTGATATTGTATCGGGAGAACCGCTATTCACTTCATTAGATAAATTTGATTCGGGGTGTGGTTGGCCCAGTTTTTCTAAACCGATAGAAAAGGGCAATATTGTTGAAAAAAAAGATACCAGTTTTGGCATGCGTCGCACTGAAGTTCGATCGGCTGATGCTGACTCTCATCTTGGTCATGTTTTTAATGATGGACCAAAAGATTTAGGTGGACTGCGTTATTGCATCAACTCGGCTTCGTTACGGTTTATTCCAAAAGATGAGCTTGAAGAAGAAGGTTATGGGCAATATTTAAAGCTGTTTGATAAATCATAAATAAAAAGCGCCAAAACCAATCATTATAAAATAAGAAATCCTATCATCTTAGCCAAAAGATGATAGGATTGATAAAAACATAGTTAAATTAATTCTTTCGTTTAAATAAAATATAACTGATCAATAAAAACACAAAACTGGTGATCAGCGATCCAATAACAGGATAAATACCCATCACAATACTGATTTGAGCAAACAAATTATCGGCAATGTAAAACAAGAAACCAAAGCTAATGCCAATCAGCACACGAATCCCCATCGATACGCTACGTAACGGACCAAAAATAAACGACAAAGCTAACAACATCATCACCGCCACCGAAACTGGCTTGATAATTTTTTTCCAAAATAGTAAATCGTAATACTTGGTATCTTGCCCTGAAATTTTAAGGTATTGCGAATATTGATAAAGTCCTGAAGCCGACAATGATTCAGGATCAAAGGCGACAATACTGAGCTTATCGGGAGTAATATTCGTCTTCCAAGGCGTGGATACCATATTAACGCCTACTACTTTATTTGGATCTGTTAGCTCATTTCTTTCAACTTGCGACAAAGTCCAACTATCGTTTTCATAAACACCATAGGCGGCGTGGGTAATGGATAGTAGCTTATTTTCATCGACCGAATAGATAGAAATATTTGAAATCGAATTATCGTTATTTACATGCCCAATATACACATAATCATTACCATCTTTAGCCCAAAGACTGCCTTGTTCAGCCATCAACGAATTTCCATACAGTTTTTCAGAACGCATATTACGTGCAGTTTGTTCGCTAACTGGCGCAACCCATTCACCAATCGCCATGGTAATTAACACTAATGGTAAGGCTGTTTTCATCACTGCAAAGGCAATTTTAAAACGGCTAAAGCCGGAAGTTTCCATTACAATTAGCTCACTGCGTGACGCCAGCAAGCCCAAACCAATTAAAGCACCTAATAATGCTGCCATAGGAAAGAACACTTCCAAATCTTTTGGCACCATTAATAGAGTATAAATACCTACAGAAAACGCATCATAATCAACTTTAATTTTTCGCAGTTGATCAATAAAACGAATAATACCCGACAAACTAATAAGTAAAAAAAGGCTAACACCGATGGTGCTTAAAATAGTTTTACCAATATAACGATCTAAAATCGAAAACACGCTTTTCTCCTTAAGATGCCGTATATTTTAAGCGAAGTTTACGCATAAATAGGTTATCCCAACAATTCAAAATAAGCGCCAACACAAAATATCCTAAATTCAAAATATAAAACCATAATTCCGGATCTAAACGGCTTTTGCCTGCATTGGCTTTAATCGAACTGGCCGATAAAAAGTAAACCAAATACAGCAGTAAAGCTGGTAAAACTTGCGCAAGTCGCCCTTGGCGAGGGTTAGACACGCTCAATGGAATCACTAAAAATGCCATTAATGGTACTGAAATAATCAAGGTTATTCGCCAATAAAATTCAGCAGTAGCTTTTGGTGTATTGGTGTTTGCCAGCTCAAATAATCCCAATTGTTGAACATCAGTTTTATCTGTATCCTCGTTGGTTGACAACACCTTGGGTTTAATAATGCCTAAATAATTATGAAAGTTTGAAATTCGAAAATCCTTCAATTGCGCTGTGCCTTCATAACGATTGGCTTTTTCAAGGGTGATGATTTGATTACCTTCATCATCATGTCCAGTCTTTCCCTTATTAGCAATAACAATGGAAGGGCGTTGATTGGTTTTTGGATTGATTTGAGCAATAAATACATTTTCTAAATTATTATTATCTACATTACCAATATAAATCACCGAATTACCATCAGGTGTTTGTTGAAATTGCCCAGCCAACAATCCTGCTAAACTAGGGTTTATTTTAGCATTAGCAAGAAGCTGATCTTGCTTAGCGCTAGACCAAGGACCAAACCAAAGCGAATTGAGTGCCGTTAATATGCAGGTCAAAATACACAGAAAAAGCACCACTTGATAAGTCAAATTCTTCTTAACCCCGCAAGCATGCATCGCCACCATTTCGCTGTCAGAATAAAGGCGCCCAAAAGTTACCAAAACGCCAAGAAACAAGCTCAAAGGTAAAATAAGATCGGCCATATTTGACACGCCTAACACCAACAACGGCATAATTAATTCATGCGGGATCGAACCATCAATCGCACTTGATAAAATTCTAATTAATTTTTGAGAAAAGAAAATCAACAATAAAATAAATAAAATTGCCCCTTGGGTTTTTAATGTCTCTTTAACTAAATATCGACGAATTATCACAACTTACCTATACATGTTGATACAAAATCTGGCTATTATAATCTGATTTGCTTAGTTTTAGTTATCTTTTTGTTGCTATCCAATACTGAACCGATAAAATATTGACAATCCCCATCAATTTATAAAACGAGAAGCACAATGGAATTTCAAATAAAAAACAGCACTATTATAACCAAACAAAAAGCAGAGTGTTTAGTTATTTCAATTGATTCAGGAAAAAGTCAGTCAGATTTTGTTAAAGAAATCGACAAATCAACTAACGGTCTAGTAAGCCAGCTTATCAAATCAGGCGATATCAGCCACGAATTGGGCAAAACTACATTATTATATGCAACTAGCAGCAATCTAAAACAAAAACTCTTATTTGTTGGGTGTGGCAACGCTAAAGCATTTGACTTAATGCAAGCCCAAAAAGTCATTCAGGCTGTCATTAAAGAACTGCTTGCCAAAAAAATCAAAAGCATCGCGTGGGACTTATTGAATGTTAATCACACAAATAGCCTACAAATTGCCAAACAGCTACCGCAAATTGTTAGCGATATAACCTATCAGTTTGACGAATTCAAAACAACTAAAACTCCGGCACCAAGCCTAACAAAAGTGACATTATTGGTTAGTGAAAAAAGTATCTTAACAAAATTAACTAATAACTTGTTACAGGGTGAAATTATTGCTAATGCTATTACCGCAACTAAAACTATTGCCAACATGCCATCGAACGTTTGCAATGCAAAATATTTAGCTGAGCAAGGCAAACAACTTAGCAAAGTACATCCATCACTCAAAGTCACCTGCCTTGGTGAAAAAGAACTGGCAAAATTAAATATGAATGCCTACTTAGCTGTTGGGCGCGGATCGCAAAATGAATCGATCATGACCATTATTGAATACCAAGGCGCTAAAGACAAAAAAGCCCAGCCTTATGTGTTAGTTGGCAAAGGGCTAACGTTTGATTCGGGTGGTATATCTATCAAACCTGCCGCAGGCATGGACGAAATGAAATACGACATGTGTGGCGCTGCAACGGTTTATGGTGTTATGCAAGCTGTTGCAGAACTTAAATTACCGATCAATGTTGTGGGCGTTATGGCCGGCTGTGAAAACATGCCTGATGGCAATAGTTACCGCCCAGGTGATATACTCACCACTATGTCAGGCACCACGGTTGAAGTGATTAACACCGATGCCGAAGGACGCTTGGTATTGTGTGATGCTTTAACATATGTTGAACGTTACAATCCAAAAACCGTCATCGACATTGCCACCTTAACAGGCGCTTGTATTGTTGCTCTTGGTCATCACTATACAGGTGTTATGGGCAACAACGACAAATTAGTTGCACAATTGGTTAGCGCATCGCAAAAAGCTGGCGACAAAGCTTGGGCTTTGCCAATCGACAATGAATTCCAAGAACAGATCAAATCCACATGCGCTGACATTGTTAATGCCGGTGGGCGTGATGGTGGCACGATTACTGCTGCCTGTTTTCTATCACGATTTACTGAAAAGTACCAATGGGCACATTTAGATATTGCCGGCACTGCGTGGAAGTCTGGCTCCCAAAAAGGTGCAACGGGACGCCCTGTTGCTATGTTGATTCAATATCTACTTGACCAATAAATCGAGCCAGTATTTATGAAAAAAGTGATCTTCTATCTACTCGAAAACCAAACCGAAGCCAACGAATCAGGCGTGCTTTATTACGAAAAGCTAGCATGCCAAAAAATTGTCGAAGCTTGGCAAGCTAATTTACGTGTGCAAGTTGCATGTCAAGATCAGGCTCAAGCCGAGCGAATAGACGAATACCTATGGCAACTGAGCACTGACAGCTTTGTACCACATAATTTAGCCGGTGAAGGTATGAAAGGGGGATCACCAGTCGAAATTAGTTGGCCACAAAAACGCAGCAGCGGCCGCCGACCGCTGCTTATTAATTTACAAGAGCAGTTTCCAGAATTTGCCAATGTTTACCATGATATTATTGACTTTGTTCCAGTTGGAGAAGACTTAAAGTCCCAAGCACGGGTAAGGTATAAATGTTATAAAGAGGCAGGGTTTAACCTTAAAACTATATCGGTCACATGTGACTAAGGTGAAGTCGTTTTTAACCAAAAACACACCAACAAAAGCTCACTCCTCTATCATTAACAAAACTTCACAAAATTTTAACAAAAAAACTAGCACATCATTAATCAACCGGTTATAATTTAACCGCTTTCAAAGCAAGGAAATGCTCGCTAGTTGGGCGGTTAATTATATAAAATTGAAATAAAACAAAAATTTACTTGACAGGATAATCGAAATGCGCTATCATAATTGGCATCTGGCATCTGGCATCTGGCCTGCCAAACCTATGTTCTAAATCTTTTTCAATATCATCGTAGTCAAAATCAGACTCCATTC
>NZ_WTFC01000049.1:0-9255 GCF_009795795.1 Gilliamella sp. Pas-s95
TAGTTTTGTTGATTTGTTAGTTGCCGGCCCTTGCTTAGGCTGTGTAAGCAGTTGATTTAGCTTAAAAACAGCAAAACAAAAACTTAAATAAAATCAATACCTTTTCTGACCAATTTTTGCTAAAGATGATCTCACCTTTTTCAACATAGAAAATAGTGTATATTAGGTTTAAGTTGAATATAACCATTTTTGAATCACGAAACAATGAATATAAAAAAAACGCTCGCAATTTGTGGTTACAGCGGTAGCGGTAAAACAACCTTGTTGGAAAAGGTTATTTCGCTACTTGTTGAGCAAGGTTTTAAGGTAGCAACTTTAAAACATGCACATCACGATATTGAATTTGATACTCCAGGAAAAGATAGCTATAAATTACGTAAGGCAGGCTCATTACAAACAATTGCCGCATGTGATAATCGTTATGCTTTTATTTGCGAAACCCCCAATAAACCTGCTGATTTACAGACTTTAATTAATCTATTTTCTGATGTTGATATTATTTTAGTTGAGGGATTTAAAGATGAGCAAATTCCTAAAATTATTTGTCATCGAAGCCGTGTTCAAAAACAGTTTTTTATCGATGATTTTACTTTGGCTATTGCTAGTGATGAGCCTTTAGATACGAATGTGCCAAGATTTGATATTAATCAGCCAATTCAGATTGTTGAGTTTATAAAAAATTATTTATTAAAACGTTAATATATCGTATCTTATTTGCTAATTTTTTACGTTACTTTACCTGAATCAGCATGAAGCCTTTATTCAAAAAATTTTTAAATATAACTAAAAAAGTGATAATTGGATTTGTGCTATTGTCCGTTTTGCTTGTTTTATTAATGCGTTGGGTCGATCCTTTTGGTTCTATGTTGATGGTAGAAAGAAAAATCACTCATTGGAATGTTACTCAACAACGCACATGGAAAGATTGGGATCAGATCTCTAATAATATTAAAATAGCTGTCATTGCCGCCGAAGATCAAAACTTTTCTAATCATTGGGGATTTGATTTTAAGGCGATTAATCGAGCTTTACAATATAATCAAAATAGTAAAAAAATTCGTGGCGCCAGTACCATTACGCAACAAGTCGCCAAAAATATTTTTTTATGGCCATCGCGCAGTTGGGTTCGTAAAGGGTTTGAGTCGTGGTTTACGCTTTGGATCGAGCTTACTTGGTCTAAACAGCGCATACTTGAAATTTACTTAAATAGCGTTGAATGGGATGAGGGCGTTTTTGGTGTTGAGGCGGCTTCGCGCCACTATTTTAACGTTAGTGCTAGCCAATTAACTCCTACTCAAGCAAGTTTACTGGCTGCTATTTTACCTAATCCAAGAAAATGGAGTCCTGTTAACCCCAATAGTAATATTCAAAGAAAAGCAGAATGGATTCGTACTCAAATGAATAATTTGGGTGGTAAGTATTATTTAGATAAGCTCAAATAATAGCTAGATAAGTGTCGCTATAAATTTAGGCACCACTTTACTTGCTGGCCCGTAAATTTTGGTTTGAAACAGGCTTTCACCTAGACTTGGCTCTAAATTAAGTTCAATCGATTTAGCGCCAGCTTGATTAGCCATTTGTACAAAACCAGCAGCAGGATAGACATTGCCTGATGTGCCAATGGATATAAAGTAATCTGCTTGCGAAAGCGCATCATAAATTTGTTCCATTTGTAGGGGAATTTCACCAAACCAGACTATATGTGGGCGAATTAATTGGTTTTGTTGATAATTCACATCGTTAAAGCAATCAATTATCTGTCCTGTTTTTTCATTACGCACTTTTAATAACTCACCATGCATGTGTATTATATTTTTAGATCCAGCTTGTTCATGTAAGTTATCCACATTTTGTGTCACAATTAAGACGTTATCAGTGCCTAATTTCTGTTCTAACTCAGCTAACGCAAAGTGGGCAGCATTAGGCTTTACGTTTGGATTTTGTAATTTACGGCGCAACATATTATAAAAATCATGTACCGCTGTTGGGTTACGCATATAACCTTCGTAAGTTGCTACGTCATTAACATCATAACCTTCCCATAATCCATTTTGGGCTCGAAAGGTTGATAAGCCCGATTCGGCCGAAATACCTGCGCCGGTTAGGATAACTATTTTAGGTATTGTCATCATTTATTGCACCTTTACAATTTAACTAAGATTATTGAAAGCAAAATATGAGCCATTTATTGGCTGTATTCGGTAGTAAAAATATGCAAAGCAGGTTTGCTAAGTTTTTGATATTGACTGTAGGCACTAGCCACTTTTAACCGGATATCGGCCTTTGATTCGCCATTTAACCAACCGTTAATCATTGCATGCACACTATACGCTTCTGGCGCCATACGGTGCAAAGTTAAAATGAGCGGGGTAATGCCTAGGCGCGATAGTGGTGGCGTAAAATATTGTTGGCTTTTGCAAGCAAATACTGCCGCATAACGTGATTTTTGTTTTTCTTGTTGCTCTTTTGATAATGTATTCCAACGCCAACTATCAGGTAAGTATTTTTTCCATGACCATTCCATTAGTGAATCATGACCAATATAGACAACCAGATCTGCACTTCCCCCTGCTATCACCGTTTTATTAGCTAATTTAAACGCTTTTGCCTTTTTCCCTGCTGAATAATCAATAAAATCATCAACAGTATCGTTAATATATTTGCCATTATACGCCTGTGCAATGAGATAAACATCTTTGTCTTGGTGTTTGTAAATAATTTCTTCTAATATTATTCCTGATTTGGGACGATTAATTTGCACAACTTGCCACTCTTTTTGCTTAGCAAAATAGGTTTTAAAACCATAAGCCGCCCCCCAATAAAGGTTGTTTTTGGGATCTTGACCATTACCTATCGCCTTTGGAACAAGTGCAATCTTTTGATATTTGTTATCACAAAGCGCCACCAAAACATGGATCACTTTGGGATCGGCAAAACAGGGCAAGGAGAGTATGAAATAAATAATCGATGCAAACCATAACTGTGTTTTTCTTTTCTTCATTTAAGATTGTTACCTTAAAGGCCGTATTTATAACTACATTATTTTTTATATAGACTTTATAGCATAGCTATTCTACTATTTAGTAAGACGAGTTAACAAAAAATAAATAAATTTTATATAGGTATATGAAAAATGAAAACAATTGGTTTAATCGGAGGGATGAGTTGGGAAAGCACCACAACTTATTATCAAGTTATTAATCAAACTATTGCCAAATCATTAGGTGGCCTGCATTCAGCAAAAACAATTTTATATAGCGTTGATTTTCAAGCGATTGAAAATTGCCAAGCCAATAATGAGTGGAATAAAAGCGCAGAAATTTTAATTGATGCGGCTAAAAGAGTAGAATTAGCTGGTGCAGATTTTATTGTAATTTGTACTAATACCATGCATAAAGTTGCAGATCAAATCCAAAAAGCAATTAATATTCCGATTATTCATATTGCCGATGTGACAGCTAAACATTTACTAGCACAAAATATTAAATCGGTCGCTTTGTTAGGTACTAAATATACAATGGAGCAGGACTTTTATAAATCTAAACTGATCGATAAAAATTTAAATGTGCTTATTCCAGAATCTCAAGACAGAAATATCATTAATCAGATCATTTATGATGAACTTTGCAAAGGTATTATTCAGCCTGATTCTAAGCAAGCCTATCTTAATATTGTTGATAAACTCGTTAAAAATGGCGCAGAAGGTGTTATTTTAGGCTGTACGGAAATAGGGTTATTAATCTCTCAATCCGATCGTAATATACCTTTTTTTGATACAGCCTTAATTCACGCACAAGAGGCAGCATTACTTGCAATAAGTTAATAAGTTATTCTTCGTTCGTATATTCTAGTATATCACCCGGTTGGCAATCTAGATGTTTGCAGATTGCTTCGAGTGTTGCTAGTCTAAATCCTTTTACTTTACCTTGCTTAAGTAATGATAAATTTTGTTCTGTAATACCAACTGCTACCGCTAGATCTTTTGATTTAACTTTACGTTTTGCTAGCATTACGTCTAAATTTATTATAATTGGCACATATGACTCCTTTTAAATAAATTGTTTATTTTCTTCAGCTAGTTGGCAAGCTTTTTTCAATATTTGACCTATAAGCATAATACTAATGGCAGGAAATAGCGTTATAATATCATCACTAGAAAAAGAAATAGAAAAGTATCGTGCTGATGCGTCTTGATTATAAGTTAAGAGCATTGTCAATAAAGGTTCAGATAAAAAACTTATAACCACCCAAAAAACAAGCAATTTGCCAAATACGTAACAATGGTTAGCTGATTTTACCGAAAAATACTCTGATTGACTGTAATTAATAAACAATAATCTAAGTTGATAAAACGCATAAGCTAAAATAAGTATTAATGAAGTATCGATTAACATTGCGATAGTCGCTTGCCATCCAGATAACGATTTAGGATCAACATTATCAATCCCACTTTGGATAAAAGAAAACCCTCCAAATTCAAGCCCAATATTTTGCATATCAAAAAAATAATACAAGAAGGGGAATATTGAGCTAATTAACATAATTAGAATAGGAATTAATGTTAATAATGCCATAAAGCGACAATATTGATTCAATCGAGAATGTGTTTTAGTCATATCTGTGTTCATCTTTATATCCTTTCTTTTATAAAACTGTACACAATATAACATAAACAAAATCAAAAACAATAAAAAATTAAAATAAAACGATAATTTTTTATTGTTTTACTGATTTAAAGTATAAAAAAAACCTTACTTTTTTATCAGTAAGGCCTAAGAAGTTAACAATAACAAATCAATTATGCTTCAATAGCAACTCGTAATTTTTTCATTGCATTTTTTTCGAGTTGGCGAATACGTTCAGCTGAAACACTATATTTATCAGCTAAAACTTGTAATGTAGACTTACTATCATCCGAGTCTAACCAACGCGCTTTGATGATATCTTGGCTACGTTCATCCAATTTTAATAATGCATCATGTAACTTATCTGTTGCATCATTTTCCCAATTGTCATTTTCAATTGATTTCGAAAAATCAGAATTGCTATCTTCTAAGTAAAGTGCTGGCGCAACAATTGAATTATCATCGTCATCACTATCTATATCAAATGACATATCTTGTGCTGACATGCGTGATTCCATTTCAAGTACATCTTTACGGCTTACACCTAACTCATCAGCCACCATATCAACTTCAGCATTATTAAACCAACCTAAACGTTGTTTGGTTTTTCTTAGGTTAAAAAATAACTTTCTTTGTGCCTTAGTCGTGGCCACTTTAACAATACGCCAATTTTTTAATACGTATTCATGAATTTCAGCTTTTATCCAGTGCACAGCAAATGAGACTAGACGCACACCCATTTCTGGATTAAAACGACGCACAGCTTTCATTAAACCAATATTACCTTCTTGAATTAAATCAGCTTGTGGTAAACCATAACCTGAATATCCACGAGCAATGTGCGCAACAAAACGCAAATGAGATAAGATTAATTGTCTTGCTGCATCAACATCGTCATGATAATAAAGTTTTTCACCTAATGATTTTTCTTCTTCTGCTGTTAGCATCGGATAGGTATTAACTGCACGAATGTACGATTCAATATTACCTTGTGGAATTAAAGCACCTACTTGCATTTTTATATCAGTACTCATTTAACTCCCCCTTTAAATTAACTAGTTGTTGCTACATAGATAAAATGCAACAATTAAAAACGTTAAACTAACGTTCACTTATTAATTAGACCTTCAAGTTGTAAATTAGTTCATATTTTTTTATTTAAAATTACTAAAACATCTTGCTAGGCTCAATACTTACTAAAACTAATATACATTTTAATTAGTTACGTCAAAATAGCTAGGTAATTTGTGTCATTTTTAAATATTTTTTAGTCGCAACAAACGATGAAAGCCATCCAATAATGATAGTAATAAGTATAATTAATAAGCTTTCATCCCATAGTAAGCCTTCAATATTAATAATTGTTCCAAAAGCATTAGAAACATTCAATATAATTGATTCTATTTGAAAGATAAATATTTCCGATAATACCAACGAAACAACAGCGCTAACAAAACCAATAAAAATGCCGCTATATAAAAAAGGACGTAAAATAAACCCTTCTGTTGCACCAATTAATTGCATAACAACTATAGTTTGTTTTCTAGCAAAAATAGTTAAGCGAATACTATTACCTATTACAAGTGATACAGCAATAATCATAAATATCGAAATAATCCATACAACAGATTTGACCATATTCGTTAACGCAGTTAATCGGGTAAACCAGCTATCATCTAATTTTATATCATCTATGCCATCAAGATTAAGTAATTCAGCTTGTAACCGATGCAATATGGCTGTTTTTTTTGCTTCTTCTTTCGGTACAATTATTGCAACAGCGGGTAATGGATTTTCATCTAATAAATCCAATGCACTACTAAATCCTGACCATGTTTTAAATTCTTCAATTGTCTTTTCTCGAGAAAGGTAAGTTACTTGGTCAACTTCAGAATGAGACTTAAGTTTAGCGATCAATTCAGTTGTTTGTTCAGGTGTTAATTCTTTATTAATATAAACCGTTAAGTTGGGAGTTGGATACCATTGTTGAGCTGTTTGATTAGCATTTTTCCAAAGTAGATAACTAATAGTAGGTAGAGTAATTGAGATAGCAATAACAAAAACAGTCAATAATGAGGCAAAAATATGCTGAGAAAAATCATTAAAAGTATTACGCCAAGCATAGCCAATTTGTCTTTTCCAACGTGAAAAAAAACTATTGCTGTCTTTTTTCTTTAATTTAGTGGGTTTAATATTAGCGTAACTCATTAATTTTTAACCTCTAAAAACCCTTGATTTAAATGCAGTATTCGATGATGCTTGCGACGAATAAGCCCCATATTATGGGTTGCCATCAAGACTGTTACGCCTGCTTGGTTAAATTCTTCAAAAAGTTTTAAAATATCCTTAGACAGTTTATCATCTAAATTACCAGTCGGTTCGTCAGCAAGCAGGACAGTTGGACGATTAACAATTGCTCGAGCTATCCCCACTCGCTGCTGTTCACCGCCGGATAACTGTATTGGATAAAATTTCATTTTATTTAGTAATCCAACTTTATCTAGAGAGGCAGACACTCGCCTTTTAATTTCCTCCGCCGGTTTACCTAAAATAATTAATGGAATAGCTACATTATCATAGACGGTATGATCCATCAGTAATTGATGATCTTGAAAAATCATGCCAATTGTACGACGTAAAAAAGGCATATCTTGTCGTCTTAAACTAGAAACATCAATACCATTTAGTAATACTTTGCCATCATTAGCTTTTTCTAATCCACAAATTAGTCGCATCAGCGTACTCTTACCAGCGCCAGAATGTCCTGTTAAAAATGCCATTTCTCCAGACAATAGGGTAAAGCTTATATTTTGTAATGCCGATTTACCACCAGAATAAACTTTACTTACACGCTGAAATTCTATCATGGCTTTTCTCTATTCATCTGTTTCATCAAATAAGGCATTTATAAAGTCATCAGCAACAAAAGGCCTTAAGTCTTCAATTTTTTCACCAACGCCTATATAGCGTATAGGGATATTAAACTGATCTGCAACACTAAAAATGATACCACCTTTTGCTGTACCATCTAATTTGGTCAATGTCATTCCTGTTACACCGACAGCTTCATTAAATAGTTTAGTTTGACTAATCGCATTTTGACCGGTACCCGCATCAATGGTTAACATGATTTCATGAGGAGCAGTTTCATCTTGCTTCTTAATTACTCGTACTATTTTTTTCAACTCATCCATTAAATGAGACTTATTTTGTAAACGACCTGCGGTATCAGCTATTAATATATCTATTTTTTTTGCTTTCGCCGCCTGTATTGCATCAAAAATGACAGAAGCTGAATCTGCATTAGTATGCTGTGCAATAACAGGAATGTGATTACGTTCCCCCCAAACTTGCAATTGTTCAACAGCAGCAGCACGAAATGTATCGCCAGCGGCAAGCATAACTGATTTACCTTGTTGCTGAAATTGACGGGCTAATTTGCCGATTGTCGTTGTTTTACCGACACCATTAACACCAACCATTAAGATAACAAATGGATTATGACTATTAATATCAAGAGGCTTATCAACTCCATCTAAAATAGATTTCATTTCTTGTTTTAAAAGCACATGTAATGCATCTGCATCTTTTAACTCTTTTCTTGAAGCTTGTTTTGTTAAGTTGTCTATAATTCTTTGCGTTGTATCAAAACCCACATCAGCAATAAGTAACTGTTCTTCTAGTTCTTCAAATAAAGCATCGTCGATCTTTTTTCCTTTAAATAGACTTAAAAAACCAGATCCGATATTCTGTTTAGTCTTAAAAAGACCCTTTTTTAAACGGGAGAAAAACCCTTCTTTTTTTTGTTCAGTCATAAATAATTTATTCCACGATCATTTAAAGATCATTGTATCTTATTTTAGAATAAAGCCCAATGCATTCGATCTTTTAAAAAGATGATAAAAGAAATATTTTGTGATCCATAACCAATAAGTAACACTGATTATAAATAAAGATCTTGAGTTGTGATAAATCGCCATTCACTTAATGGTAACTGGTGAGTAAATAAATTATACTTTCCAATCTGCACACGCACTAGGCGTAAACAAGGAAAACCGACCGCAGCACACATTCTTCTAACTTGTCGATTTTTTCCTTCTGAGATTGTAATACTTACCCATGAAGTTGGTACTGTTTTGCGTTCTCTAATAGGAGGCACTCTGTCCCATAACTGCAATGGTTCATCAAGAAAAGTTACTGTGGCTGGCTGTGTAAAAAATTCTTTTAATTGCACACCAGATCTAAGTTTATCTATAGCCTGTTGAGTAATAAGTCCTTCCACTTGTACCCAATAAGTTTTTGGCAATTTAAACTTTGGTGAACTGATTTTTGCTTGTAATTTACCATCGCTGGTTAACAATAATAATCCTTCACTATCGGTATCTAACCGCCCAGCAGGGTAAAATTTAGGTAAGTTTATAAACTCTTTTAATGTCTGATATTTTTCATGTGGTGAAAATTGAGTCGTCACATTAAACGGTTTATTAAAGGCTATTAACGTGTTCATTTCGGTTATTTTTTACCATTTATATAATAAAATAAAACCACAAAAGCAAAAAAGCCCAGCATCACTGCTGGGCTCTCTCTAATTTAAAAGTCTGGCGGCACCCTACTCTCACATGGGTAATAC
>NZ_WTFC01000004.1:0-92595 GCF_009795795.1 Gilliamella sp. Pas-s95
AGCTGGGCTATCTCTTTTTTATTCTTTCCAGCTTGTAATAATACGAAAATCTGGTATCTTTCCTTCCTAGAAAGGTGATTATAATGCATAGCAATCTCCAAACTGTGGTGGTGCGAAGGTGCTAGTATAAATCACCTTTCTACTTTCTTCACTCCACCGTGTTTAAAATTGCACTTCATATTTGAATCCAGGAAACATTAAATAAAAACTTTAATAAAATCAATACCTTTTCTGACCGATTTTTTGGCGGAAAATCAGGCCTTTTTGGTTTTGGTGAATAGAATAAATTGAGTGCGGTGGTTTCGGACGTTTTGACCTTGGGTGGACAAAACGTCCGAAACCTTGCCGTACTATAAATAGACCACGAAATTAAATTGCTACAGCGTAATCACTAAAATTGCCAGCCACGCTTTTAGCGTTGGCGACGGCGGGGGCGGCGCGATTGTGACTTCGCCACAACTGCGCAACCCTAAGGGAAAACGCCCCAACTTGCGCGGGGGCTTGATTCTTTGTTAGATTGTCCTCTATCTACACCATACCCCCCCGCGGCCCAAGGATTAAATATTAAAAGCTAAGGTGTGACGCAAACGCCATTGCTTTTATAGAATATGTGGTTGTAAGTGATGTAGCCGTCGGTCGAGTTGACATAGAACTGATTATTACCTACCAAGTCACTCGTCCAGTAGAAGTAGTTGACGAAACCCGCATTGGTGTATTTGTCCATCCAACCCCACTCAGAAAAAAATCCTGCACCTATTTGTCGCGAGTAACCATTATAACCTGATGACGGCGTAGCAATAGAAATACTAGGAAAATCTGTTCTGACTGCATTGGTTAAATCACTTACCCTAGCAATACGATAACCCAAACGACTACACCAAGATGAGTGGTTAGACGGAGTATCGAATTCACCACCCCGATGGACGAACCACTGCTTTAACACAAATCCATACCTCACCTCATTACCACGACCATCCCTACCGACTAACTCAAACGTCTGTGGCAAAGATGGCACAATCAATGGATTAGGAGTAGCTGACTGTACCTGAGTGCTATCCGCCCTAGGACCGCTTAACGTTACCCGTGTGACATAACTGGATTTATCTTTAATCCATTCATCTTCGTTTTTGCCTTGATTTGGCTGCCTCCAACTTACCGTTGCTTTTATACTACCATTCGTGACAACAGACCACGTCAACTGACTTGCATCGACTCCTTCTATGTGCAAATCAAAATACAACCCATCAGCACCCATTGTCGGAAAGTTTCGGTTGTAAGATGATGGACTTGTTGACTGAACTAAAAAACCTTTTGTAGGAGACCATATGTTAGATGGGCCGGCGCGATAGATTATGCCATAAGTAAGATTTGGCCTTGCGTAACAAACACGAGGAACAGTGTTATACGGATTGATATAATAATCCACCGTAGCCCCACTAAAACTACTACTCCTTGGCACTCCATACTGAGTAGTTAAACGTCCTTCTGTACTTACTAACCTTACCCTATAAGGAGCATTACATATATCCAATGCATCACTACGATTAACCGTATTGTCATCCTTATCCGTAAACGATACCGATATACTCCCCGATGCGGTAACACCACTTGTACCCTGTCCATCTCCATCATCATCTCCCCAATTACCCTGAACAACCAAATCATTTATACTAATTGAACTCTGTGACGACGGAACGACCATTTCTATATGACCTAAGTTACTCCCCACATACGGCAATATTATTGGATTTGCTGAACTTGATGGATTAGTTGATGGCGTAATAACTCGACCATCCTGCAACCTAATAGACAACAAACTGTCTGTGTCTGTTACCTTTGTTCGACCACCGTCAAACGTTAAATATGGCGGAGTACCTTCTATGACTCTTGATGTATGCGCCGTTAATGCCACAGAACTCTGTGTATATGACAATAAGAGCAGCACGAAGAACAACAAGAATCTAGGTAAGCTAAATAATCTAAGTAAGCTTGGTAATTTAGATAACCTAAATAAACCAGCTAACCTAAGTAAGATAGAAAAATTAGAAAAACTAAGTAAGCTAAGTAAAAAACTTAACCACAACGATAACCTCGGCAATAATGCCAAGCCCGAAGACCGCGATAAATTCGGCAACCTCGCCAAACTCGATGAACTCGATGAACTCGATGAACTCGATGAACTCGATGAACTCGATGAACTCGATAACTTCGGTGATGAAAATAAGAACTGTGCCTGATTTCGACTACAGTGAAATTGAAAAAGATTTAGGGCATAGGTTTGGCAGGCCATGTGCCATGTGCCATGTGCCATACATGGTAATGCATTTTGATCGTCCTGTCAAGTAAATTTTTGTTTTATTTACATTTTTTATAACTAACTGCTCACTAACGAGCTTTCTCTTGCTTTAAAGCGCTTAAATTATAACCGGTTGATTTATAATGTGCTACTTTTTTTGTTAAAAATTTGTAAATTTTTGTTAAGTGTATAATGTTGAGCTTTTGGTGGTGTGTTTTGGGGAATGGTTTTGGCGGAGTTTTTAAATAAAAAAAACACAAAATAAAAACTTTAATAAAATCAGTACTTTTTCTGACCAATTTTTAGGTGATTAAACGGCTGTTATTAAAATATGCTATTCGTAGTTTTGTTGATTTTTTGTATGCCGGAACCTTGCTTAGGTTGTGTAAGTGATTGATTTAGCTTAAAAATAGCAAAACAAAAACTTCAATAAAATCAATACCTTTCCTGACCAACTTTTTATGGAATTAGTTTTTTTGAAAGTGAATACTTTATTTTGCACCTAAGTAATTTAATTGGCGCCACGATTCGTATACCACAACCGCTACCGAGTTAGATAAATTCATACTGCGGCTTGTTGCTAGCATGGGAATGCGTATTTTTTTGTTTTGGGGTAATAAGTCGAGTATGGTTGCAGGTAAGCCTCGGGTTTCGGGACCAAACATTAAAAAGTCATTTGATTTGTAATTGACTTCGCTATGTGGTTTTTGTCCTTTTGTGGTTAGCGCATACAGTTGAGTTTGTAGGTCTATTTGGTTTTCATCCATAAAGCAGTTAAAGTTTTTGTAGCGTTTTACATCCACAAATTCTTGATAATCTAGTCCTGCTCGTCTTAACTTTTTGTCGTCCCAAAAAAAGCCCATAGGCTCAATAATATGTAAGTTAAAGCCTGTATTAGCACATAGGCGAATAATGTTACCAGTATTGGCTGGAATTTCGGGTTCAAATAAAACGATGTTTAAAGCTGGTGTGGACAAAACTTTTCTCTTCTATTTTTAATATTTATGAATTGGTAATACTATCACAATTCTCAGTCCACCAAGGTGACTTTTTTCTGCTTTGACAGTGCCATGATCGCGGATGATGGCATTAGCGACAATAGCAAGCCCTAGCCCTGTTCCGCCTGATTCGCGGTCGCGCGCTTCGCTTGTGCGGTAAAATGGTCTAAAAATCTGCTCAAGTTCACTTTCTGAAACACCAGGGCCATCGTCATCAATGGTTATGGTTATTTTTTGTTGTTGTACCGTAAAATTGATAATAACTTCTTTATTGGAATAACGAAATGCATTACGAATCACGTTTTCAAGCGCGCTACATAGGGCAATGGGGTAGCATAATATGGTTTGGTTGGTCGGCGGGGTTGCAACTAGAAATGTTTTCCCTATTTGTTCTGCTTCAAAAGCAGCATTATCAAGCACTTGTTTAAATAGTACATTAATTTTATTAAATTCTCTAATTTCGTTATTGTCATATTGCTGTCTTGCCAATAAGAGCAAATCCCCAATCATTGAATCAAGTTTTAATGCTTCATTATTAATTCGTACAACTTCGCTACTTTCACCTTGTTTGCGTCGCAATAATGAGGTCGCAAGTTGTAGGCGAGTTAAAGGCGTACGTAATTCGTGAGAAATGTCAGAAAACAAGCGCTGTTGCACATCCTGCATTCGCTTTAGTTCCCTTAACATGTGGTTAAAACTAGCCCCCGTTGCTTTATATTCAGACGATCCGATTTGTTCAAGCTCTGGCCTTTCTTGTAAATTCCCTTTTGCTACTTGATCGGCTACTTGTTTTAAACGCCTTGCTGGTTTAGCTATACTCCAAGATAACCAAAGCAAAAACGGAGAACTTGCAAGCATAGTCAAGGTTAATAATAGCAAAGGGTGATCAAAAATGAAGTTAACAAATTGAGATTGCGTATCTGCGGCTTGTTGCAAAATATATAGTTGATATTCTGCATTAGCATAATGAAGCAAAAAAGGCCCTATAATTTCTTGGGAATCATAGATTTTTCTTGCTGGATCGGCAACATTATGCGATTTTTCACTGAAATTTTTAATTAAATCAATGTTTTTAGTTTCAGCTGTAATGATTTGTTCATTAGGTGTAACAATAAATAAAGATTGCCCTGGTTTTTGATGACTATCCATGGCAACAATGAAACGCATCCACCACCGAAAGCTATCTTTAGGTATTTTAACAAGATCACGTTCAATTTGGTTGGCTAATAGGTTACCACTTTCTTTATCTTTATTTGCTAAATAAGTCAAATTTCGAGAATCAAGACTCGGTAACACCATAATTAACATAAGAAAAAAAACTATAGTCAGCAAAAATATAGTAAAAATTCTGATTGTTAGGCGATCAAAAAGCCACATTTTAGCTGACCTTCATTTAAATATTATCTTATCCTTGTAACAAATCATCAGTTTGATCAATGACAAATAAATAGCCTTTAGAACGCAATGTTTTAATCCAAGGCAAACCATCGCTCCTAGGCGGAAGTTTTTTTCGTAAATTAGAAACATGAACATCAATCGATCGAGCAAGTGGAATAAACTCTTTACCTAAAACGGTTTCGCTTAATGTATCTCGCGATATTATTTTACCTGCGTTTTCAAGTAGTTTAAGCAACACTTGAAACTCCGTGCCCGTTAATTCAATATATTTGTTATCAAAATAGACTGATTGTTGTTTCCGATTTACATTCAGTTTATCAATAGTATATTGATTCTGCTTGTCTAAGTCATCATCAACGATATTATCCCAATGGGTTCTGCGTAAAAGCGCATTGATCCGAGCAATAAGCTCTCTATCATTAAACGGTTTTAAGATGTAATCATCAGCACCAAGTTCAAGCCCAATAACTTTATCATACTCATTATCTTTAGCCGTCAAAAATATAACAGGAACTGTAAACCTACTTCTAAGTTGAGATAATACACTAAGTCCATTCATTTCAGGCATCATAATATCAAGTAAGATGAGATCTATTGTGCTGTCAAACTTTTCTAAAGCTTCAATACCATTATTGGCTACTTCAACTTTATATCCCTCTAATTCAAGTAATTCGCGTAATAATAAAGCAATTTCTGGATCATCATCAACTACAAGTAATTTACTACTCATTACAGCCCTCTTTATATAATACATTTTTGCTACTTTTTTTACCTTAATAACCAATACAACTCATATATAACGTCCCATTATATATGTAAAAAATACCAATAATATAGTAAATTATTGTTAAGTTTTATGTGCGAAATATTTTTACGTTATTAAAACCTTGGTCAATTAGATAAAGTGCTTGTAATTTACTCATAACGCCGCGTTCACAATATAACAAATATTGTTTTGATTGATCCAAATCACCAAATTGCGTTGCTAACTTATAAAATGGAATAAGTTTGATATCAATGTCGTTCAATATGAGTGGATTATCCTCTTGCTCTTCTGGAGAGCGAATATCGATAACAACATGATCTGCATTAAGCATGGTGACTGTTTCGACCGATGTTATTGTGGTGTCTGTTTGTTTTTTTATTTCACGGATATCAATATTTTCAGCATTTTCAACCGCTTTATCTAAAATAGCAAAATCAAAATTCAACTCTTCAGCTTCAATTTTTTCTTTGATAGCTTTAACCGTTGGGCTTTTGGATATGACACCACAAAATTCTGGCATTGTTTTAGCAATGTCCTCGGTGCCTATTTGACGTGCAAGGTTGATAATTGTTTCTTTATCGTGCGTGATAAGTGGACGTAAAATTAATGTGTCACTTACATTGTCAATTAATCGTAAATTAGTTAGTGTTTGGCTCGATACTTGCCCCAATGCTTCACCAGTGACAAGTGCTTCGACATTATAACGTTGAGCAATTTTCGATGCAGCACGGATCATCATTCTTTTTAAAATAACCCCCATTTGCCCATCATCAATCTTTTCAAGTATTTCACCCACAACATCAGAAAAGTCAATGGCTATAAAACGTACTTTATGCGAACTTCCAAATCGCTCCCATAAATAATGAGCCATCTGTTTAACACCGATTTCGTGAGTTTTCCCTCCTAGATTAAAAAAACAATAATGCACCCTGCTACCACGACGCATTAACATGTAACTTGATACACCAGAATCAAAACCACCCGATATAAGCGACAACACATCTTCCTGTGTACCTGTTGGAAAACCACCAATTCCAGCATGTCGCCCTTTGACTAGTAGTAATTTGTCATTGTCGATTTCAAGGTTAATGGTGATGTCCGGTTGAGTTAATTTCACTTTAGCCGATACAACGTGTTGATTAAGCCCACCGCCAACATAACGTTCAACATCAATTGAAGTAAAGTCATGTTTCCCTCGGCGTTTGACTCGCACACAAAAGGTTTTATTCTCAATTAATGGGGCATAATAATTTAATGCTTTTTCGAAGATGTCATGAACGTCAACAAAGGTAAGCTCGTCAACTGCTAGAATATGATGAATACCTGGAATACGTGTTAATAGATCAAGGATCTGAGCTTCACTATTTTCAACTTTCGGGCGAACTTCAATAAAATCCCAATGACGAACCACAGCAACATCTTCAATGTGATGCTTTAAAATGTTGCGAATATTACTCGTTAATATTTTAATAAAACGTAAACGGACAGAATCACTTTTAATGGTAATTTCAGGAAAGAGCTTAACAATAAATTTCATAAAATCAATGCGAACTATATAAATTTAGCACCATTATACTGGTTTTCCTCCAAAACATACAATTGATTATGGAAAATAGTAAAATTATAAAATGAAGAAAGTATCAATAAGTTTGTTTTTTTAATAAACCAATAATACATTATGTAAAAAGATAATTTTTAAGCTATAAATGGTGTGTTTTTACTTATTTAAAGGGATAAATGCTCAAAACATATCAATTATATCTTAAATTTTACTTGCTTGTTGGTCTGTCTTTCGCTAATATTTCGCATCAATAAATTCTGTTGTATAACACATAAAATTGACAGGTTGAAATGTACGAATTTTTAATTATAAGCTATTTAATTATTGCAATTGTTATTATTGGATTAGTTCTAATACAACGAGGCAAAGGTGCAGATATGGGCTCATCTTTTGGTGCAGGCGCGTCAGCAACTTTATTCGGCTCTTCAGGAAGTGGGAATTTTTTAACCCGTGCTACAACAATATTAGGCATTTTGTTTTTTGTGATAAGCATCTTACTGTCAAACTTAGGTAGCAAACCTAGTATAACTTCAAGCAATGAATTTAACTTCATTGATGATGTTGTACCGGCAACAACACAATCAAACGAAGACAATACAGTACCTGTAACAGCGCCACTTGTTCAGCCTGTACAACAAAATTCGACATCAGATATTCCAGAATAAAAACGGCGCCGTGGTGGTGAAATTGGTAGACACGCTATCTTGAGGGGGTAGTGCTCTAAGGGCATGCGGGTTCAAGTCCCGCCCACGGCACCAAATCAATAATCAGTAACATTCTTTTAAACCCAACAAAGCACATCAAATCCAGTAATAACAAGCCTTGAAGACTATTTCAGCAACTTAAAGAAACTTGTAATTCTTGTAATAATACCTTTTACGCTATAGTTCGAAAACAAAAATTAGATTGAATTACTCAACAATAGCTATTTAGGTTACCCATTTGATAATAACAATCACCTGCTCAGTGATAGTCAAAAAATTATTTTAATTCATGGTGTTGCATAAAAAGCAGGGTGGGCGGTTTGGAAGCCTAAAAATTGCAGAAATTTACTACCTCCTGCTGACTTGGCTTGAAGAATTTTCTGGCATGTTAGAAAAATATAATAACGTTGATTGCATGGGGTGTTTTTACAAATAATACTTTTTATTAATATAATTACATCTGGACTAATTAAAATTATAATTTTGTCAGTCCATAAAAAAGAGGATGGTACAGTAACTTTGATGATTTAAAGACACGTTAGAAAAGAAAAAGATAAATCGCTATTTTCATGGTGTACCAAACATAAGATTAATTGTATCGATTGAACAATCAATAGTTGATGAAATAGACGACTTTATTAAACATGATAGAAGTCATCTAGCCAGTAAAAACCGTTCTGAGTTTGTGAGATTAGCGATAATTGAGAAGCTAAATAGAAATGAATAAATTTAAGATAGTTTTAATGATATTATCTATTGTTTTATTTGGTATTAAGCAATGTGAAAATAAACAAAAACAGCGAAGTAATGAGCTACTAAAAGATATACCACTAAAAGATTTACAAAAAATATTAGATAATCCTAAACTTTATATTAAGGACATTAAATCTAAATCTACTAAAAAAGATGAATAAATTTCATGTATATAATCGCTAGTATTAATAAATCTATAAAATAGGTATCCAGTGAAAAAACATTAAAGTAAAGGATACTAATCTAAGCAAAAGCGGTAATAATTGCTAATGCTTGCTTCCACAAAAAATGGAGACAGTTATCTTTATTATGAAGACATCTTATAATTATAGTCTTTTTTATGGAGTTGAATTTAAAAAAGCCCGATAGGGTCTTATTATTTTGCTGATAAACGTGCTTTATGCTTTGAAGCGGCGCGACGGCTTAAATATTTATTGCTATTTTTTGCAAATGCTCTTATTTATTTACCCTAAAATGTTATTTTAATTCTGTAATTTTAACATAATTAAGTTGTGTTCATATATATTCAGTTATATACTTTTAAATACAGGGTATTATTAGAACCTGCATATCTATTAAATGGTCACCGTCAATTTATTTAAATGCGATTTTTATTTTAACGAGACAATAAATGCAAAATATCCAAGTAAATAGATATCCTGCGTTAAATAAAATTTTGTGGGACTATCAAGGGCAAACAATTCCAGAAGACGAAGCTTTCAAAATTTATGAAAGAAGATGGTGCTTTATTAAAGATGTAAAGCTTGCTGCCAACGAAAAAAAATTAATCCATAAACTTATTAAAGAGTATGGAAATGGCTATTTCCTACCAACATGCGTTTAGTTTAATGTCATATCAGTTAACTCATCACCAAATAATAGACCATTTATTAAATAATTTTAATGTTGATTTTTTAGTGGACAACAATATTTATTTTGGTGGCGGAAATGGAATAGAACAACTTGCATCATTTAAAACTGATAGTGGCAAAATCTTAAGGGATACTATGGGTAAAATGGTGTCTATAGCGACTGAAAATGTCAAAAACATTAAAGAACCTAAAGGCAAACTAGTCAGCAAGATTAGCCAAGTAGTCACTTTTATTTAGGCCATCATAACGTTTTATTTATATAATTTAGTAAAAAAAGATACTAATAGGCTACTTGCAGTTAAAAATAAAATTTCGCCGACAATTTGTCGGCGAAAACGTTACAACATAATAGAAAATTACGCAAAACCTTTCAAACCAACCACATGAACATGCTCTTGATTATTGATCACTTTACGAACCAATTTATAGGTTGTGCCTTTTTCTGGACTGATGTTTTCTGGTGCTGCTATAATCAATTGCATCTGTAACCGTTCGCATAGCTCAAACAATGTTGCAATTGATTTGGCATCAAGGCGTGCTGCTTCGTCCAAAAATAGTAATCGACATGGTGAAATATCTTTGTTGCGCAGACGCTTAGATTCATCTTCCCAACTTTGAATCACCATTAGTAAAATCGACATACCTGTACCAATTGCTTCACCTGTTGATAGTGCGCCACTTTCAGCACGTAACCAACCATCAGCACCTCGATTGACCTCAACATCCATTTCTAAGTAATTTCGGTAATCAAGTAGCTCTTCACCGATATTTTGCGCAGTACGTTGTCCCATATCAATATGTGGGTTTAAGCGTTGATAGAGTTTAGCTAATGCTTCAGAGAACGTTATGCGATTATTACTAAACAGATCTTGATGCTCATTTTTTTCATCAGACAATGCGACTAGCAGTGAAGAGTGGGCTTCACGAACATTGACATTTAAACGTACACCGTTAACTTGCCCAAAGGCCACTGCCTGTAGACCTTGGTTAAGTAAGCGGATACGATTTTGCTCACGTTGAATCGTTTTACGAATAATATTAGACACACTTTTTGAGCTGATCGCTAATTGTTGCTCACGGGATGTCAGTTCTTCGGTCAAACGTGATAATTCTATTTCCATCTGTTCAATTGCTTCAATAGGGTCATCAGTTTTGACAATATCTTGACGAATTCGCTCACGTAAGTGAGCGTAAACTGCAATGTAAAATTGAATTTTACGTTCAGGCCGTTTTGGATCTTCTGATAGTCTTAATACATCACGCAAATGTTCATTATCATTAACAGCCAAACGTAACGAACCTAAAGCCTTATCCGACATAGAACGCAACTCATCAGCACTTAAATAAGCCAGCTCCCGACGGTGTAAACGCCGTTCAACACTGTTTTCTTTTACTAAACGTAATACTAAACACCACCCAGCTTTGGCTTCAACAACTTGCTTACGTAGTTGCTTATAATCACGCAGTGTTTGTGTAAGGCGTTTTTGCATTTGTGTCATTTCGCTTTCACACATAATCAGTTGTTTTTCAAGCGATGTGCAATGCAGGCGATTATTATTTAATTTTTGATGAATTTCATCACGGCGAATTCGAGCTCGTTCTTCAGTGATCGCATCAGCTTTTACGCCAATTTGTTCGATCTCTTTTTGTAATTCTTGCAGCATATCGCGTTTAGTATCAAATGCACTTTTAAGCGAAGCCAGCGTTTGATTATATTGGTTGTATTTATCTTGATACTGTTGCATCTGGCTACGCGCTTCAGCTCTTTGGACTTCAACTACTTCTAATCGAGATCGTAATTTTTCATTTAAATCACTATTTTCGCTCAACATGCCAGCCGAATCTTCATAACTAAAGTGAGCTCGGCGTTGCATCACTTCAGTTAACGCAAAGACTTGTTGGCGAATCGTTTGTTGCTGAGCCTTAACCGTGTTGTAATGTTCACGAAGCGATTCATTTTGTTCGGGATCACTTTGTAAAACAGCCACTAAAGGTTCAAGTTCTGAAATAGTATTTCGATTACGGCTAACGTATTGCGCAGATTCTTGCGCTACAACTAATTGCTCTCGTAATTCATCCACCCGATCAGCTAAATCATCATCTGCAAGTAAGTGCATCTGAGCAATAAGCTTATTGACGGTAACTAATTGCTCTTTGCAATTAATAACTTGTTGTTGGTTTTGCTGATCAATGCTTTCTTGAGATGATAATTGACGCTCAATTTCGGTGCGTCTTATCGCTAATTTTTGTGCTTCCGCTTCAGGATCGATATCAAAAGCAACAGCAAGATATTGTCCTATAAATTGTCCAACATTTTGCTCAATACGTTGTAATTTTTGTAAATCAAATGAGATCGTTGCAAAACGTTCATGTAATTCATCACGTTCAGCCGATAGTTTTTCAAGATGAACTTCACGCGCGGCACGACCGAATAGTGGTACACTTGGAAAACTTGAAAATCGCCATTGACGGTCGCCTGTTTTGACTAGTACCGATTTATTCATTTCCTCACAGTCAAAAACACTATCATCAAATGATGAAGGATCACCTTCGATAAAGTATATATCTTCAGGATAATCTTCATCACTTTCCGTTAGGATTTCTAATTGCTGTTTCACTAATGATAAATCAGGCACAACAATAGCTTGCCTTGCAGGGCCATAGAGTGCTGAAAAATAAGGTGCATCATCAATGGTTACATCTTCATAGATTTCAGAGAGTAGCACACCATTAAATCGTTCAGCTAACAAAGTTAAACGCCCATCGTCCACACCACTTGGTTGATTAAGTTGTTCGATTTGGACATCAAGCTGGCTACGCCTAAAATTGATTTGGTCGCGTTCAGTTACAAGAACACGTTCTTGTTCAAGCAGCTGTTGCATATGTTGTGTTACAGCTTGGCTGTGAGTAAATGTGTCACCTGTTTGTTCTTGCAAAGCAGTTAGGGCATCTTGGGCTTTTAACCATAATGGTGCCCTTTGTCGATAATCAGCAATTTTCGATTGAATTTGTTCAAGTTCTTGCCTAAATTCAATACGTTTTTCGCTTGATTCGTTAGCCCGTTCAGCATTCTCATCTAGCTGGGTTTCGATCTCTTGTTTTAATTCGTCAAGCTCATCATAATTAATTTGTCGCCCAATACGTTTACAAAATTGTGTTAATAATGATTCCGCTTCTTTTTGTTCAAAAAAGCGTTGCTCTAGTTCATCAAGTTGCAGCTGTAAATGTTCCGCTTGTTCAGCTTGATAACATTGTGATGGCCACTGTCTTAATGCTTCTTTTGCAGCTACAAAGGAATCACTACGAGTTACATCACCAACCAATTTAACGACCAATTGATAAGCTCGATCAAATTGATTAATGGCGGCATCAGATATACTTAATTTTTGTTCAAGTTCAAGAACTTGTTCGGTGATCTCTTTTTGCTTTTCATCAAACACGGCAAAGTGATCTTCGATATTGCTAATACCTAGTTTTGGTAACTGACATAATGACTGCGCATTCTTTAACGCCTGTAAAGCCTGTTGGTATTGAATTGCTCGTGTTTGTTGAACATCAAGTGCTTGCTGATAATCCGCTAACTGTGTTTTGATTTCATCAACTTCTTGCTCTGTTTCGTTGACCTGATCACGGTAAACTTGGTACTGTTCATTCGCTTCAAGCACCACTTCGTTTTGTTCTTCAAGTTTTAAATTTAAGTCATCTAAATCTGCTTGATAGCGGTCAATTTTTTCTTGTTGGCGTAGCGCCGTTTGTGCTAAGTTGAGGTGATCATTAGCCGCTTGTAAATCAGTTTCCAAATCGCTTTGCGATTCTTGATATTCTTTAAGTTCTTTCGCCGTTTCTATTTGGCGGTATTGATTGCTGATAAGCTGATCTTGCGTTTTAAACATATCACGACGCAAGCCAAGTACCGATTCAATATGCACTCGACGTTCGTTAGCATGACGCATATAATCAGCAGCAACATAATTGGTCGATTCGGTAATAAGATGTTTGAATAAATCACGATCGGATTGCGTAACTCGAATCGCTTCTAATGTCATTCGATTTTCACGAAGTGCCGCTTCCATATCTTGGAAAGCTTTACGTACACCACCATTTTCAGGTAATAAATAGTCGCGTAGTGAACGAGTAATCGCACTTGAAATCCCACCATACAGCGAGGCTTCAATTAAGCGATAATATTTACTACGATCAGATGAAGAGCGTAGACGTTTAGGTAATATGCCAAAGTCAAACATAACTGAGTGATAATCAGTAATCGAGTTAAATTGTTTGAAAATAATGCCGTCCATTGATTCGACTTTATCTTTTAACTCTGGCAACGATAAAATGCGTGCTTGTTTATCATTTAAACGTTCAGTAACTAATTCTGTAGGACTAATAACGACAGGTAAACCTTGCAGTAAAAATGGTTTAATATCCACTTTTTTGTCACGCCCAGCAACTTGTTGTAAACGTACACCACAGATAATTCGTTGGTTACGAGAATTAATTACATCCAGCATTGAATAACAAACACCTGGTTTTAACTTACCATGCAAACCTTTATCACGTGAGCCAGATGTTGCCCCCGCCTCAGTGGTGTTTCTAAAATGTAACAGGGTTAAATCAGGTATCAATGCTGTAACAAAAGCCGCCATCGTGGTCGATTTACCTGCACCATTACCACCAGATAAGGTTGTGACTAGCTGATCAAGCTCAAATGTTCGAGCAAAAAAACCATTCCAGTTTATCAGAGTTAATGAGTGAAATTTGCCGTGTCCAATCATGTTTATTCTATCTCCTCATTAACATCATCATCTTGTTCTTCATTGTTATCATTATCTAAGATTAGGGTCGATTCAATTTTAATTGCTTCGCCATCTCGGATTAAACGTAATTGGGCTTCTTGCGCATCATCACCACTACGAACATCAGCTCCAAATCGGAAAATAGCTTCGTTAATACGAAAGCGTGAGCTGTCGTTTCCAACAATAAAAAAAATCATACCAAGTCGTCGTAATCGATTTAACGCCGTTTTTACTTTATCAAATAATTTTTGACGATCTAAATCTGATCCCGTTGAGCGTTGATTCACTAATTTAAGTAATCTACTTTCGTCAGCTAACGAAACTAGCTCATCAAATAGCTCTTGTAGGGTAAAAACACCTTCGTGAGCTAATCGTTCAGGGCTTAGATACAAATAACAAAGAACCTTACCAACAAGCATATCAAGTTCAGATAAAACAGATCTTGGAATTAATGTTGTTGAACGAGGTCGAAGATAGAAAAAACCTTCAGGAGCTCGAATTAATTCAACATTATAACGTTGGTAGAATTGTTCAAGCTCAAGTTGAAAATCCATTAAAAATGCGTGATGATCAAGTTCATCAATACCAACATGACGGCCTGAACGTAATAAACTGTCCAGTTCTGGAAAAATAGGATTAGCAATCGCTTGCGCCAATTTTACAGGCATATATTTATCTATGGACGCCTGAGAACTTGCCGCAATACGTTCCATGACATCATCAAGATGATGAGCCGTTTGTTCTATTTCTAAATCTTTAGTATCTGTCGATGACATGTGCTTGCACCTTAGCTCCATAATCGTTAATAAGTTTCCATTCAGCAGGAACACCAAGCAGATCATCTTCGGCAATACCGAGACGAATAGCTTGATCAATGAATAACCTTGCAATATCGAAATGCTGCTCACGTGGGAATTGAGCTAAATAACTGCGAATGGCAATACCCATATCAAGTGGTTTATTTTCTTGTTTAAAAATCAATAAATTTTGTTCAATATGCGCAATAATATGTTCTTGAATTTCTTCAATCATTTCAAATTCAAGCTCTGATGGTAATTCCCCCGTCACTTCAGCATCATGTAACGCTAACTCTTCATCACGCATATCAAGTAAGCGCTCAGCATTAGCAAAAGTTAGTGACCAAGGTAAATCAAAATATCCTTGAATCGATTTGCGTAAACGTTGTGAAAATACACGGTTTTTATCTAAGTCGATAGCTGTACGAATAAATTTATGAACGTGTCGATCGTAACCTATCCAAAGATCTATCGCTTTTTGTCCCCAACCAATAATGCGGTCAAGCTTACCTTGTAGATCCATGACTACGTTGTTAATTTTATCTAGTTCAGGTTTATCAAGCGTTGCGTCTTGTATCAAAAGTAAACTGGCTTGTAATTTATCGCCAGCAGCGGCTAAAGTGTCTTGTAACTCGCGCAATGTTTGCGATGTTTCGGTAAGTAATCCTTCACAACTGGTAATTGCGGCCTGCCAATCTTGACTTAATAACGCCGAGATATTTTGCTTCACATCGGTTTGCTGTTCATCCATGACGCGTTGGGTGATATCAATACTATCAAAAATTTCTGCGACCGAATATTTTAACGGAGCAAAGACATTTCGGTGCCAATGTAAATCATCACCACCTTCGACTGCTGCATCTGCGGCACGTTTTAATTCTTGCGCAACAATAGATAATTGAATGGATAAGCGCAATGTTGAAAATTCGCGCTGGCGAATATAATAATCAGAAATGCCTATCCCTAATGGTGTTAAACGATAAATTGAAAAACCATCAGTCATTTCACTTGCAAACCGCGTAATAAAACGCTGACGCACTAAATCGTTAATTGCATTATTGGCTCGTATAGTGATGGTATCTTCACTTTGTTCAAAAATTTGTGAAACATGCCTAAAAGCATCAATCAATTCAGATTCTGTCATTTCGCCATCAAAACGTTCACTATTTAATACGGCAATAGCCAATAAAAAAGCTAACCTTTCAACTGGCAAAGTGATCGAAAAATCATTCTTTTTTGCCCAAGAGACCAGTTCCGGCACTGATTGGGAAAAATCAATCATAAAAGTTCCTCAATTCAACGAGAACAAAATCGAAACATACCGTAGAGCTTCCATTGTTTACGGTATAAACAGAAATATCGTCAATTATATAACAATATAGAGTAAATTTGTAATGGAATTCGATGAAAGAATTAAAACTGTATTATTAAAATTCTGGCTACTTAAATATAAACTTATAATAATATTAATTAATAAATATCATCAAAATAAATTAAAATCTTATTTCTTGCATAAAAAATAGATTCCCTACTCGCACTGATACCTATTTATGCTAAAATTAATATACTCTATATAAACTAACGTAAGGATGTAACAAAATGCATATCGGTATACCTAAAGAACGGTTAGCCAATGAAGCTAGAGTTGCAGCAACTCCCCAAACTGTTGGACAACTGTTAAAACTTGGTTTTACAGTTTCTGTAGAACAAGGTGCTGGGCATGCTGCTCATTTTGAAGACCAAGCTTTTATTGATGCCGGAGCCACAATCCAAAATACACAAGACATTTGGCAAAATGATTTAATTTTGAAATTTCATGCGCCAACTGATGATGAAATCGCGTTAATGAAAGAAGGGTTAACTCTCATCAGTTATATTTACCCAGCGCAACACAAAGAATTATTAGAAAAACTAGCAGCTAAAAATATTACTGTTATGGCAATGGACTGTGTGCCACGTATTTCACGGGCACAATCTTTAGATGCCCTCAGTTCAATGTCTAATATTGCTGGTTATCGTTCAGTTATTGAAGCTGCAAACCAATTTGGTCGTTTCTTTACTGGTCAAGTTACTGCTGCAGGTAAAGTCCCGCCAGCTAAAGTATTAGTTATTGGTGCTGGTGTTGCTGGCCTTGCAGCAATTGGTGCTGCAGTAAGTTTAGGTGCAATTGTTCGAGCTTTTGATACGCGTCCTGAAGTGGCAGAACAAATAAACAGTATGGGAGCTGACTTTTTAGAGCTTGATTTTGAAGAAGAAGCAGGCTCTGGCGATGGCTATGCTAAACAAATGTCAGCAGCCTTTATTGAAGCCGAAATGGCGCTATTTGCTGAACAAGCTAAAGATGTAGATATCATTATTACCACAGCATTAATTCCAGGAAAACCGGCACCAAAACTTATTTCTAAAGAGATGGTTGAATCCATGAAACCAGGTAGTGTTATTGTTGATTTAGCAGCATTAACTGGCGGTAACTGTGAATTAACTAAACCGGGCCAAGTTTTCGAAACTGAAAATAATGTAAAAATTGTTGGCTATACCGATCTAGCTAATCGTATGCCAGCTCAAGCATCACAACTTTATGGTACAAACATTGTTAACTTATTAAAACTGCTAGCTAAAGAAAAAGATGGCAATATTAATATTAACTTTGAAGATGTTGTTATCCGTGGTGTAACAGTGGTTAAAGAAAAAGAAATAACTTGGCCAGCACCACCAATTCAAGTATCAGCACAACCTCAGAAAAAAACTTCTGAGCCAATTGCTAAACCTGAACCAAAACCAATGGATCCACGTAAAAAATATGGAATTTTTGCATTAGCCATTCTAGCCTATTTCTGGCTTGCGAATTCTGTACCCGAAAGCTTCTTAGGGCATTTCACTGTTTTTGCTTTATCTTGCGTGGTTGGTTATTACGTTGTATGGAATGTTACGCACTCTCTACATACTCCACTGATGTCAGTAACTAATGCAATTTCTGGTATTATTTTAGTCGGAGCAATATTGCAAATCGGTGATGACAACGGTCTAAGTACAGCAATTGCCTTTGTTGCTATTTTAATCGCTAGTATTAATATTTTTGGCGGATTCTTTGTTACGCAAAGAATGCTGAAAATGTTTCAACGTGGCAAGTAAGGGAGGGAATAAACCATGAGTAATGGAATCATTCAAGCAGCCTATGTTATTGCTGCATTACTTTTTATCTTTAGTTTACGTGGTCTTTCTAACCAAGAATCAGCCAAATCAGGAAATATCTACGGTATGATTGGTATGGCTATTGCACTTATTGCAGCAGTAGCTAGTATCAAGGGTGGATTACACTGGATCGTAATCTCAATGATTATTGGTGCAACAATTGGGTTATACCTTGCTAAAAAAGTTGAAATGACGCAAATGCCAGAACTTGTTGCGCTACTACATAGCTTTGTTGGTATGGCAGCGGTACTTGTTGGTTTAAATAGCTTTTTAGACTTAAACAGTCATTCACAACTATTTCATGGTAATGAGCTTACTGTACATTTAGTCGAAATTTTTGTGGGTGTATTCATTGGGGCTGTAACTTTCTCAGGTTCTGTTGTTGCATTCGGTAAATTAAATGGCCGTATTAGCTCTAAACCGCTTTCTATTCCAAATAAACATTATTGGAATTTAGCTGCGATTGTTGTTTCGATCATATTAATGTATACCTTCATTGAAGTAGAAAAAGGAACAGGTGCACTCATTAGTCTATTAATTATGGCAATAATTGCATTTGTATTTGGCTTCCATCTTGTTGCCTCAATTGGTGGTGCTGATATGCCAGTGGTAATCTCAATGCTAAACTCTTATTCTGGTTGGGCAGCCGCAGCAGCGGGCTTTATGTTAGGTAACGATCTATTAATTGTAACAGGCGCATTAGTTGGTTCATCAGGTGCAATTCTTTCATACATTATGTGTAAAGCGATGAACCGCTCATTTATTAGTGTTATTGCTGGTGGATTTGGCAGTGATGGTAGCGCAGCTAATTCATCTGATGAAGAACAAGGCGAGTACCGTGAAATGCAACCTGCTGAAGTTGCACAAACATTAAAAGAAGCGCGTTCTGTTATCATCGTTCCTGGCTATGGTATGGCTGTTGCACAAGCACAAGGTGCAGTAAGTAATATTACAGAAAAACTACGTGCAATGGATATTGAAGTGAGATTTGGCATTCACCCAGTGGCTGGACGTTTACCTGGGCATATGAATGTATTATTAGCTGAAGCGAAAGTCCCTTATGATATTGTATTAGAAATGGATGAAATCAACGATGACTTCCCTGATACTGATGTGGTTTGGGTAATTGGAGCTAACGATACTGTTAACCCAGCAGCAGAAGAAGATCCTAATAGCCCAATAGCTGGCATGCCTGTTCTTGAAGTTTGGAAAGCAAAGACTGTTATTATTTCTAAACGCTCAATGAATACTGGTTATGCAGGCGTACAAAATCCACTATTCTTTAAAGAAAATAGTTATATGTTATTTGGTGATGCTAAAGATAGTGTTGAAAAAGTACTACAAAGTCTTTAATGATTAATTCATAAAATATACTGTGGTTTTGCCACAGTATATTTTTAAAATAAGCGCTAATTTAAATTTGATTTAGCTAAAAAATCGATTATTCGATCCGTTATTTCACGGTGTATCTCTGTCCTTGTGCGATTACCGCCATCTTTACAAATGATTGATTCTCCTTTAACCTCTTGCTCTAAAATATCTATAGCATCTGATTTACAAATTTGTATGAAAGTAAAATGCATTGCATCAGGAATAACAATATAAGTTGATAATGATTTTGAAAGAAACTGTTGTAAATAACCAGATTCAAGCTCTACATTCATATCACCAACATCAATACCAGCACCAATGATTAAAGAAGGAACAGTAATATTTTTCAAACTATCTGCGGTAAATCCTCTAACTAATCCCGCATCTAAAGAAATAAATGACTTTATTCTCGGATCTGACATGTTTTTATTTAATTGTGGGTTATCTAGTCCAAGTTCACTCACTAACTGGCAAGCTTTTAAATGTGAATGTATAGTGCAATCTTGTTTAAAAAGATCTGTATCAAACCTTGCTCCGGCAAGTGCAGCTACTGTCCAACCGCCAAGGGAATGTCCAATAGATGAAATTTTGTTCACATCAATATGGTTTGCTAAAATTTCATCTATTTGTAACGCATCAATAGTTTTACTTAGATCTTGAGGACGTAACCACAATTTACTAGATTGAGTAATATTTTTATTAAAATAAGTAGTTCCGGGATGATTAGGTGCAGCAACAATATATCCCTTATCTGCTAGTTCATAAGCAAGCCAATTTAAACTTTGCCAACTTCCTCCATAACCATGTGAAATAACAATCAAAGGATGTTTACGATAATTTGAAATAGATGCTGCATTAGGAATGACTTTAGAACCGTAAAAAACGGCATTATCGCCAATAGCTACTGCTCTTTGTTGAGCATCTGTCGGATACCATATTGCAATATTTAAAGGTCTACTGTCTTCTTTGCTATAATAGATTTCCTTAAATCCCACATTTGAATGAGCATAGTTGAAAAAGGGAAAGGACAAAATAAGCGAATAAAGCAAAAAGTATAGTTTAGTCATGAAATTAATTTCTATTTAACAATGTTTCTCTTTTTTTAATGCTATAGTATGAATAACAAAAACACAATAAATAGTAATAGTAAAAATCAGTAATTAGTAGATATTCTTATTGAAAATAATTAATTGCTAAACAGCATAAAATTTTAATATTACGACCAAATTAGAATTTTGAGATTGGATTTGGGGTAGTATAACGATTAATGACTATCTTTTTTGATTTGTTCTTTATGATATAAATAATAAGCTCCACGAGACACCATTCTTAGTTGGAAAATAAGATCTTCAATTAATTTTTGTCTTTGTGCTGTGTCAAAATCAATTGCTTCAGCTCCCGCATTAAAAGCAATAGTTACCATTGCTTCTGCTTGAGCTTCATTGTAATGGTGAGGCATCTGGTTGGCATTATCAAGATAATCAACAAGCTCTACAATAAAGTGTTGGATTTCTCGAGCAATAGCAGAACGAAAAGCTGCTGATGTTCCAGCTTTTTCGCGGAGAAGTAATAAAAAGACTTTAGGATTTTTATCAATAAACTCAATAAATGTGGTAACAGATGTCCGTAGTACACTACCACCTTTTTCAATACGCTTACGCGCTTGTCGCAATAATTGACGAAGAGTCAAACCACTTTCATCAACCATGGCCAAACCTAATTCATCCATATCTCGAAAATGGCGATAAAACGAAGTTGCAGCAATACCTGCTTCGCGGGCAACTTCTCTTAAACTTAAACTAGCAAAACCTTGCTCGGCATTAAGTTGATTAAATGCCGCATCAATTAAGGTACGGCGGGTTCTTTCTTTCTGTTGAGCTCGAACACCGCCGCCGGTCTTGATATTTTTCATTTTATAGCTCAATCCTAGTTGCTTATATGTAAACTAACATTAATTTGCTGATTTTAATAATCGCTCTTTTTCAGCAAACACTTTCGGCATATGCTCACGGATAGTTTTAGCTATGGTTTCATAGCGAGAACGTAATGGCGAGCCAGGACGATAAATCAAAGTAATACTGCGTGATGGTACTGGCTCTGCACAAGGAATATAGCAAATATTATCTCGAACCCGCTCATTAGGTGCCGCAAGCTCTGGAAATAAAGTGATGCCACGGCCAGCAGCAATCATACTACGAAGCGTTTCCAGACTGGTTGCTTTAAACTGTTTATCCTCATCAATACCAACTTGGAAACAATATCCCATTGCATGATCTCGTAAACAGTGACCATCTTCTAGCATTAAGAATTTTTGTCCTTTTAACTGAGATAGTTTAACGACTTTTTTGCTAGCCATTTCACTACTTGCAGGAACAGCTAAAAACATCGGCTCGTCAAACAATGGTAACTCAATAAACTGCGAGGTTTCTTTAACTTGAGCAACAATGGCACAATCAAGTTTTCCACTTTCAAGCTGAGCAACAATGTTAGCGGTTTGAGCTTCGTGTAAATACAGCTCTAACTGAGGAAAAGACTCATGTAACACAGTAATCACATGCGGTAAAAGATAAGGTGCTATCGTAGGAATCAAGCCTATATGCATTGGTCCTGACATTTCTTCACCTTGACGACTTGCCATTTCTTTTAGAATTTGAATGTTACGCAAAATCTCTTTAGCTTGCTCAACCAGCATCATTCCTGTTTGAGTAAATAATACTTTGCGACTAGTACGCTCTAATAACATTACGCCTAGTTCATCTTCTAATTTCCTAATTTGACCACTAAGAGTTGGTTGACTCACATTGCAAGCATCAGCAGCTTTACGAAAATGACGAAATTCAGCTAATGAAACAAAATATTCCAAATCACGAATATTCATAATGTCCCCAATAAGTTATTAGTTAATAGTATATACTCAAACAACTTCCATATGTAAAGTTATAACAAATAACATTCTTCATAATTTCTTAAACTATAATGCTTTATAAATTATATTCTGTAAAACAAATAAATAAAAAGAAATGTTGAGTATGGTTTTATTTAGTCTTAATCAGCTAATTAAATTACTCTAACCAGAGCAAAACAAAATTTGTCGCTTTTAATTAAATAATGCCAATATTACTATTGTTGATAATTATATTAAAAAAATCAAATATAATATTTAAACTATTTAGTAAAATTACAATTTTATTGTACTCATAAACACCAATGCTAAGAAACATGGAAAATTATTGGCAATTACGATATAATCGCGCGCTATAGTTGTTATTAAGCCAAAAACACTTTTTGAGGTGCGCTATTTTTAAACAAGTTTCACGTTTTTATCAAAAGTTTTTTCGCCATGAAGAAAAAAACAACAAACAACAAAAAATTGGTTATGTATCTATTGCACGTAATGAGCATAATATATCCCGTAAAGACATTAGTGCGAATGCATTAAAAGTCCTCCATCGATTAAACAAACAAGGGTACGAAGCTTATTTGGTTGGAGGATGCATCAGAGATCTAATATTAGGCAAAATGCCAAAGGACTTTGATATCACAACTAATGCAACACCAGAACAAATCCAAAAAATTTTCCGCAACTGTCGCTTGGTAGGAAGACGATTTCGTCTTGCCCATATTATGTTTGGTAAAGAAATTATTGAAGTAGCGACTTTTCGTGGAGATCATGATGCTCAGAATGGGCAAAACAATATTTCTAAACGTTCACAGTCTGGTATGTTGTTACGCGATAATGTTTACGGAACCGTTGAACAAGATGCAATTCGTCGCGATTTTACTATGAATGCACTTTATTATAGTGCAAATGATTTCACTTTACGCGATTATTGTGGAGGGTTGAAAGATTTACAAAAAGGCATTATCCAATTAATTGGCGATCCACAAACACGTTATCGAGAAGATCCCGTTAGAATGCTAAGAGCCATCCGTTTCGCAGCAAAACTGAATATGAAAATTGAGCCAGCTACTGCTGGGCCAATTAAAGATCTTGCACCACTATTGAAAAATATTCCCTCTGCTCGACTTTTTGACGAGTCTCTTAAACTTTTACAAGCAGGATACGGTTATAAAACTTACCTGTTACTAAGAGAATATTGTCTTTTCGAACAGCTATTTCCGACTATTGAGCGTTTATTGGCTAACAACCAAAATAGTCATTTAGAACAAATCATTGAGCAAGTTTTAAAAAATACTGATTATCGTATCGCCAACAATAAACGAGTCAATCCTGCATTCCTATTTGCTGCCTTTTTTTGGTATCCAATTATTGAACAAGCAAAAGCAACAAGTGTTGAAAGCGGTTTGCCATTTTATGATTCGTTTTCGATGGCAATTAATGAAGTGCTTAGTGAACAATGTAAAAATATTGCCATACCTAGACGCTTAACCACCATAATGGGAGACATTTGGCGTTTGCAGCTACGGATGAAAAAACGAGATGGGAAACGTGCATTTGCTATTTTAGAGCACCCTAAGTTTCGAGCGGCCTACGATCTTTTAGAAATACGAGCATCAATCGAAAAAGGTGAACTTTTGGAGTTAGCTAAATGGTGGGATGAGTTTCAATACACTTCACTCGAAAAAAGAATAGTGATGGTAAAACAGCTAAACAAAATGAATAAACGCAAGGGGAAACGTTAATTTTTAATTCGCACTTTTATAAATAACAGCTATAATGCTTCAATTAAAATAATCATAATAACTTTTTAATCATTGATGAAAAAATTAGCGCCTTCTCTTATTGCAATAGCTGTTACTCTTTCTTTGTATAACAACTCTAGTTATGCTATAGATTTACCTAAAGCCGCTATTAGCAATAACCCTCAATGTCTTATAGGCGTTCCTAGGTTTGATCGCCCTTTAGTCAATGGAGACATAAACAGCTTACCTGTAAATGCTGAAGCTAACCAATTGGAAGTATTCTATCCAAATATAGCCGTATATAAAGGTGATGTCTTAATAGAACAAGGTAATCGCACCGTCCAAGCAGATAAAGTAACAATCGACACTCAAGATAACAATAATCGAGCTGTAACACTAGAAGGTGATATTACTTATCAAGATAATTTAATACAACTGAAAGGCGATAATGCATCAATGAATTTAAATAACAATGATGCAAATATGATCCCTAGTCAGTATCAACTTGTCAATAGACTTGGTCGTGGCAATGCGGATCAGATGAAACTTGAAAAAAACCGATATGTTATTTTAAAAAATGGTAGCTACACATCTTGTCCTGTTGATGACAGTACATGGAACATTAAGGGCACCACGGTTATCCATGATAATGAAGAACAATTACTAGAAGTTTGGAATGCCGTATTTAGCATAGGCAAAGTTCCAGTCCTGTATTCACCATATTTACAACTACCAACTGGAAATAAACGCCGTTCGGGTTTATTGATGCCTAATTTAGGCTATGACAGTATCGATGGTATTGATTTTTCAATGCCAATTTATTGGAATATTGCACCAAATTATGATGCCACTTTTACACCAAGAGCTTTACAAAACCGTGGTGTACAATTACAAACAGAATTTCGCTATTTAAATGAACTAGGATTAGGTACATTCGCATTTGACTGGCTACAACATGATAGTAAATATAATGAAGATAGAAGCAATCATGTTAATGGTAATAATTATGATGATAATAACCATCGTTGGTTGTTCCATTGGAAAAACGAAGAACTAATTAACTATAATTGGCGTTTTTATGCCGATACAACTCGAGTTAGTGACAATCAGTATCTCACCAATCTAAATTCTAAATACGCTTCTCAAACTGCTGGATATTTAACACAGTTTTATAAAATCGCTTATAATGATGAAAATTGGGATATTAATTTAGGCTATAGGCACTTTCAGCCATTTCATTCAGAACTAAAAAACTCGCTTTACCAAACCGAACCACAATTGGATATGAGTTATTATAATAATGATTTGGGACCATTCAAATTTAGGACATTTTCTCAAATATCTCATTTTTTGACATCAGGAGAAGATAAACCTAAAGCATGGCGAGCTCATGTTGAACCAACCCTAAATTATACCTTAACCAATTCTTGGTCATCATTAACCACTGAAGCTGGTTTTATGGCAACGCATTATAATCAAGATCGTATCGATAAAGAGATATATAAAGACTTAGATAAAACTGTAAATCGTTTTTTACCTAAATTCAGCATTGATGGTAAAGTCATTTTCGAACGTGATGTAAGTTTTATTGATGGTTATACCCAAACATTGGAACCAAGAGTAAAATACATTTATATTCCATACCGAAATCAATCCAATATTGGCGCCTATGATTCCACTGTATTACAATCAGATTATATAGGTCTATTTAGGGATCAACCTTACAGTGGTCTGGATAGAATTGCCTCGACCAATAAAATATCAACTGGTGTAACAACTCGGTTTTATGATAATAACAAGGTTGAAAAATTTAACTTATCCATTGGACAAATTACTTATTTTACTAAATCAAAAACTAGTGAACATAATAATGATTTAGATGAAAACTCTGATACAGGTAGTATCACTTGGGCATCTGATAATTTTTGGCGCATAAGTGATGATATAATCTTTCGAAGTGGTGTTCAATATGATACTCGGATTGATACGATTTCACTAGCTAATACAATATTTGAGTACCGACCATCAGGTGATAAGTTAATGCAATTATCTTATCGATATGCAAACCGTAACTATATTGACGTTGTAGATAAAAACCCTTCTTATAGAGGTTATAAGCAAAATATTTCTCAAGCGGGAATAATGACTGCTTGGCCATTGTCACAAACAGTTAGTGCTGTTGGTTCATACTATTATGATGTTAAATTAAAACAAACCGCAGATAGCTTTGTTGGTTTGCATTATAGCGATTGTTGTTGGGGGATGACGGTACAATATGGTAGAAAGCTAACAGATTGGGACAATATTTCTCGAAAAAGCAAATACGAAAATAAACTGTCTATTAACTTCGAATTACAAGGTTTAGGCAACAACCGAGATACCAAAGCTAAAATGCTAAATTTCGGTAAGCTACCATATACAACAACATTTGAATAAAATACTTTTGTAAATATAGATTACCGATAAATTTATTGTAGGCTACCAATGCCTCAACAACAAAATGAGTTGAGTGAATATGAAATTATTAAAACTATTTATCACCTTAAACCTAAGCATAAGCTTAGGAATTATAACTCCATTATCTGCGAATGCCGCACCCAAAGTGGTAGAAAAGGTTGCTGCCGTTGTTAATAACAATGTCATTTTAGAAAGTGATGTTAATGATATGCTAAAAACAATTAAAGCAAGCACTGATCCCCAAAATCTACCTAATGATAAAATACTTAGACAACAAATTATTGATCGTTTAGTTATTGAAAACTTAATTTTACAAAAAGCAGCTAAGGCTAAAATCACTGTTAGTGATGACGAAGTAACCAATGCAATTGATAAAATTGCGTCTGAAAATGATATGACCATTGATCAACTTCGAAGCAAACTCTCGACAATGGGCATCAGCTATAGCTCCTATCGAGAAAGGATCCACAATGATATGTTGATTGATGAAACTCGAATGCATGAAGTAAGACCTAGAATCAAAATTTCAGAAAAAGAAGTAGAAAACTTAGCAAAAAATATTACTCGCCAACCAGCTAATAATATTGATGTAAAAATCAGTCATATTTTGATTTCTATACCAGAAAAAGCATCTAAACAACAAATAGACAATGCCGTAAATAAAGCACAAGATATTATCAATCGGGCGCAAAAAGGGGAAAACTTTGCTAAATTAGCAACCTCTTATTCAAATGACGACCTTGCTTTAAAAGGCGGCAGTATGGGTTGGCATAAACTAAATGAATTACCGACCCTCTTTGAAGAACGTTTAGTGCGTGCAGCAAAAGGTAGTATTATTGGTCCTATTCGTTCAGGTGTTGGTCTGCACATTATAAAAGTTGATGATACTCATTCAGAAGCACCAAAAACTATTACACTTCAAGAAGTCAATGCACGTCATATTTTGATTAAAACAAACGTATTAGTTACCGATAAAATTGCCCAACAAAAACTTGCCGATATTCGCAAATCAATTACTAATGGCACAATAACATTTGAAGCTGCAGCTAAGGCGAATTCTGAAGATACAGGTACAGCCGAAAAAGGAGGCAATTTAGGTTGGAATCGTCCTGAAATTTATGATAACGGGTTTAGAGACGGCTTATCTCAGCTAAAAAAAGGAGAAATTAGCCAGCCAATAAAATCATCTTACGGATGGCATTTAATCCAATTAATTGATACAAGACAGATTGATGGTACAAATGCGATGAAAAAAGATCAGGCCTATCGACTTATTTTTAATCGTAAATTTTCAGAAGAAGCCCAAGCCTGGGTTCAAGAAATAAAAGGTGACGCTTACATCAAAATTACAGGTGAAGATAAACATGAATAATCGTGTTCACCAAGGGCATTTTGCCCGTAAAAGATTCGGACAAAACTTTTTACATGATGACTATATCATCGAAAGTATTGTTGCAGCGATTCAGCCAAAAACAGATCAAGCGCTAGTGGAAATCGGACCAGGACTTGCAGCATTAACAGTACCTGTAAGTAAATATGTTGATCGTTTAACCGTTATAGAGATCGACAGAGATTTAGCCAGTAGATTGATCGAAAATCCATTTTTACATAATAAACTAACTGTTATTGAACAAGATGCACTGACCTTTGACTTTAATCTATTGGCCAAGCAATTAGATAAACCATTAAGAGTATTTGGTAACTTACCATATAATATATCAACCCCTTTGATGTTCCATTTATTTGAACATGCAAATATCATCACCGATATGCATTTTATGTTACAAAAAGAGGTAGTAACTCGCTTAGTTGCAGCACCTAACAGTAAAGATTATGGTAGATTGAGCGTAATGGCTCAATATTATTGTCAAATCATCCCAGTTCTTGAAGTGCCACCAACATCATTTAAACCTGCACCAAAAGTTGATTCAGCAGTAGTTAGATTAGTACCCTATAAAGAAAAACCTTATCTTGTTAATGATATAAAAACACTTTCTCGTGTAACTACAGAGGCATTTAACCAACGACGTAAAACTATTCGTAACAGTTTAAGTAATATGTTTACTGTTGAACAGTTAGTTGAATTGAATATTGACCCAAATTTACGTGCTGAAAACTTAACAGTACAACAATACTGTCAACTAGCAAATGCATGGAAATAATATTATGGCAAATCTACTTATTGGTGATATTCATGGCTGTTATGATGAATTTATGCGGTTACTTGAAAAAGCAAAATTCTCATCATCTGACACTTTGTGGCTAACTGGTGATCTTGTTGCTAGAGGTCCAAAATCATTAGAAGTTCTAAGATTTGTTAAACATAATGCCAATCAAATTAGATTGGTATTAGGTAATCATGACCTACATTTACTATCGATTTATGCCAATATTACGCAGGCCAAAAAGAAGGATAATCTTGAAGAGCTCATCCGTGCGACAGATCTTGATGAATTAATGAATTGGCTACGTAAACAACCATTAGTTCAAATCGACGAATCATTAAAACTAATTATGACTCACGCAGGTATTTCACCACAATGGGATCTTGAAACACTAAAAAAATGTGCCAATGATTTGAATGCTATGTTATCAAGCGATTCTTATATTTTATTCCTTGATAAAATGTATGGTAATTTTCCTGATGAATGGCAACCAGAATTACAAGGCTTAGATAGGCTACGTTATATTGCTAACGCATTAACTCGTATGCGTTTTTGCTATGAGGATGGTCGGTTAGATTTCTACTATAAAAAATCACCTGAACAAGCACCATCAAAACTTAAACCTTGGTTTTTATTACCTAGTAAAATTTCAAACGAATATAGTATCGCTTTTGGACATTGGGCGGCATTAAATGGCAAAGGGACACCAGAAAACATTTATGCACTTGATACAGGATGTTGTTGGGGTGGAAAACTGACATGCTTGCGATTTGAAGATAGAAAATATTTTAAAAAGAAAAACATCGAAATAAAAACTAGATAAACCACTATAAAAGGATCAATTATTATGTCTGCTTTATCTGCCATTAAATCAATATGGAAAATGATTAACTTTATTAGAGAAATATTTCTTAACTTAATTTTTCTAATTATTATTATTTTGATCTTTAGCTCTATTGCATTAATCAAAGAAGCACAAAAACAAGAAATTGTTCCACAATATGGTTCATTAGTTCTGGATATTGAAGGAATTATTGTTGACAACACACTTTACAATGATGAAATCTACGCTTTACAAAACAAAATCTATGGCAAGAAAGTCAATACTTCTCGTGAAAACAGTTTATTCGAATTAACTCAAAAAATAGCTCAAGCTACTACTGATCCAAAAATTACAAGTATAGTACTTAAATTAGATAATTTTGCTGGTGCCGATATAAGTTCGCTACAATATATTGGCAAATATTTAACCAAATTTAGCGAAGCAAATAAACCTATTTATGCTTTTGGTTCAAATTTCAATCAAAGCCAATATTATTTAGCTAGCTATGCTAATAAAATATACTTAGCACCACTTGGATCTGTTAATGTATATGGGCTATCCGCTAATAATCTATACTATAAAACCTTACTTGATAATTTAAAAATCAATACACATGTTTTTAGAGTAGGTACTTATAAATCAGCCATTGAACCGTTTATGCGCAATGACATGTCTGAAGAAGCAAAAAGCAATACAACACGCTGGTTAACACTTATGTGGAATAACTATCTTAATGACATTTCAACACAACGAAAAAAAGCCGATACACAATTGGTTCCCGCCCCAAATATTATGTTAACAGCGTTAAAAGAAGCTAATGGTAACATGGCTCAATATGCTATATCTAATGGATTAGTCGATGCTATTGCCTCTAACTATCAATATGAACTTGATTTCAATAACCAACATGAGGTTAGCATTTATGATTATCAACTTAAATCAAAAAATGAAAAATCAGACAGTGACTCCAAGGGGAAAAAACCACTGATAGCAGTTGTATTTGTCAATGGTACTATCACCAATGGCGAAAATAGTAGTAATATTGCTGGTAGCCAAGACATTGTTGAACAGCTGAGAAAGATTCGTAAAAACTTAAACAAACATAACATACAAGCAATAGTATTACGTGTAAATAGCCCTGGGGGTAGTGTAGATGCATCGGAAGCAATTCGTAGTGAACTAGAAGCGCTACGTGATTACCAGATTCCTATCGTTGTATCTATGGGAGGAATGGCTGCATCAGGTGGATACTGGATATCTACCGCATCTGATTACATAGTTGCTAGCCCAAATACGATTACTGGCTCTATTGGTATTTTCGGTATTATTCCAACATTCGAAAACTCTTTATCTCATATTGGTGTTTATAGTGATGGTATAACTACATCACCATTAGCAAATAATACCTCAACACAAAATCTGCCTAAAGAAATGAGCCAATTAATTCAAATGAATATTGATAATGGTTATCAAACATTTATTTCGTTAGTAGCAGAAGCAAGAAATATGACAACCGAACAAGTAGATCAAATTGGACAAGGCCAAGTCTGGTTAGGGTCAGAAGCAAGCAAAATTGGACTTGTTGATAAGTTAGGCGATATTGATGATGCCATTGAAACTGCTGCAACATTAGCGAATGTAACTGATTATGAAATTGACTGGCAAAAACCAAAAGGAAATTGGTTTAATGCATTTTATTCGGATATGATAGCTATGTTACCTAAATCCACTGCAGAAATATTTTTTGAACAACTACCAGCAGCGAAACAACTTAAAGAACATGTTTCTTTATGGAATAAGTTTCAAGACCCACAAAATCGCTATATTTATTGCCTAAATTGTGCCGACGTGCGCTAATACACAGATCATTATCTACCATACTCGTGGTAGATAATGATTCGCCAATTTATACCTAATTATTTTTATCTTTTAAGCTATTTAGCCCTGATTGGGAAAAATAACGCATATGATTCATCGCTTCTTGAATGTATTGATAATTTGGTGTTTCATCTGTTTCACGATTATGTAAATCCATATAATGATTAATACCTAATCGATTCACGAAATAAATATGATCAGACGTTCTAACTGCATAAGAACTATAATTTGACATCAAAAGCCAATTACGATCAGTTATAGGACTAAATAAGTCATAACCTGTCGAATAATCGCTTATATCATTTTTTACATATAAATAATGTTTCATTAAGGTAGGAACGACATCTTCATGGCTAGTTAATTTTTTACTATTATTTTTAAGATTTTCTAACTCTCTCGCGCCAATAATAATAAAAGGAACCTTTGTTTGTGCATCAGTATAATTACCATTATGCCCCCAAAATCCAAGTTTATTATCATTCATTTCTTGAGAATGGTCACCAGTAATAATCAATATTGTGTTATCTAAAGAACCTGATGCAGCAAGCTCATCATAGACATTTTGTAATAAATAATCATCATAATAAACACTTTGTTTGTAACGATTAAAAATTGGCAAAGGATCTGTATCATTATTCAATGTCATATAATTTAGATCACCAGTAGGTTTAAACTTGACCGAAAAATCGGGAGGAAAATCATAAGCATGAGGAGCATCATAAAATAAAAAAGAAAATGTCGGTCGAGAAGTATCGCGAGCTTTATACCATGCAAGCCAATCCTCTGTGATTTGTTTATCACGACTAGATGCCGAACCATCTTTACTACTGATTCTTAAATTTTTGATGGTGACAAATGCAGTTCGGTCAAATTCTGGAGCAGAAACTTTAGCTGAAGTAAAGATGCCGATATTATAGTTTTCTTTTTGTAACGTTGTGATAAACAGTGAAGGAATACTATTTCGTAAAAATGAATCCCAATACGTACCAGGAATACCATAAAATAGTCCAAAAATACCTGTACGAGTTGCATTCCCTGTTGAGTAATGGTTATCAAAAATCACACCATTATTCTGCTTAACAAAACGGAATGTATTAGGAGAAATATCTTCACTAAAGGTATCATATCGCCAAGAATCTAAGACAATAAACATAATATTTTGTGGCTTATTATTTTCAGGATTAATCACCAATTCTTTTTTGGGATAATCAACACCAGCGTTGTCATTATTCTTATTATATACGACTTTTCTTTGCCCATTTGCATCAAAAAAGCTCATAATCTTTTTCGACGTAAATGGCTTATACAATGGAATATATTCTTTTACAACCATAATAGGTGAATAAGCGTAATAAAAGGCAACCATATGTACTACATGGTTCACTAAAAATGAGCTAAAAAGAAATATTGTTGATATCAAAAGAATTTTTGATTTATTATGCTGTACAGTGAATTTTTTATTAATAAGATAAAGAATAAAATATTCAGCACAGAATGAAACAATAATAACAGCTAACATCAATAAATAAGTAATTATTGAAAAATCAACAACCTGCCCCGATAAAACCATTGCTAAAACAGATTGATTTACATGAAATCGGTACTGTTGAAAAACAATAGTATCAATATATAATCCAATTTGGATAAAGCTGAATATTGCAGCAAGAATAATATTACGAATAGACTGTTTAAGCCAAATAAAAGGAATACAAACAATAAAAAGTAATAAATAAGCAGAGAAAAAATGCCCCAACACAGCAAATACTGAAAATGTCACTCCAGCCCAATTAAAAGACGCACCTGGTACAATAAAAAATCGAATTGCTAGTATTGATGAAATAAAGATATTAATTAGAACAAAATAGTATAATTTTTTCATAGTATTCGCTATTGAGTAATGACTTAATGATAAGAATTTTATATACAAAAAAGGCTCAATTCAGAGCCCTTTATTTAATTTAAACAGAATTGAAGGCGACTACCTTCCTATTCAAAATTTGAGCCGTTAGGTAAATAATTTTCCATTAATCACCTCGAATAAAATACATGATATAGCTTAATACTATTATAACCTAAATAACCACTAATACCATTTTTTCAATGCCTCAGCATCGGATTTTTTTGCATCAACCCATATATCGCCATCAGTAGTTCTCTCTTTTTTCCAGAACGGGGCTTCATTTTTTAATATATCCATAATAAATTCAGCTGCTGCAAATGAATCAGCTCGATGTGCACTACTCACCCCCACAAATACAATTTGTTCGTTGACATTAATTTTACCAACACGATGAATAATAGCTACTCGACTTAATTGCCATCGTTCTCTAGCTTGAGCAATAATATTCACCAAAACCTTTTCAGTCATTCCTGCATAATGCTCTAAAAATAAGCTTATTGTATGTTTTTCAATACTACGAACTTTGCCCATAAAGGTAACAATGGCACCATCTTGTGGTAATTGTGAAAGCCAATCGGTTAGCTTATTAACATCAATAGGTTCTTGGCTAACTTTAATAAGATCCATAATACTAACCTCCCGTCACAGGAGGAAAAAATGCAATTTCATCGCCAGCTTGAACAATATAATCAAAATCAACCAATGTTTGATTTACAGCACATAAAACAGAACGCTCTTTGAAAGCCAATAACCATTGATCACCACGAGCACTTAATTGTTCAATAAGACGAAAAATTGAAAGTTGTTCTGCATCTAACATCAAACCCTCTACACCAATTAACTCTCTAATTTGGGCAAAAAAAATAATTTTATTCATACTACTCACTATTCTTATGATTTAGCTACAAAATCGCCAGATTTGCCACCCTTTTTTGTCAATAGTCTTACTTGAGTAATCACCATATCTTTTTGAACAGATTTACACATATCATATATAGTTAACGCAGCAACAGAGGCGGCTACCAATGCTTCCATTTCTACACCTGTTTGACCATTCAATCGACAAATAGATTCAATTTTGACACAACAATTCACTAAATCAGCTTCAATATTAATTTCAATTTTACTCAATAAAAGGGGATGACATAAAGGAATAAGTTCCCACGTCTTTTTTGCAGCTTGGATGCCCGCAATTCTTGCCGTTGCAAAAACATCACCTTTATGGTGTTTTCCCTCAATAATGCTATTTAATGTTTTGGCATTCATCATAATAAAGGACTCAGCTCTTGCTTCGCGAGTAGTGATCGGTTTATTTGATATATCAACCATGTGGGCATCGCCTTGACGATTAATGTGTGAAAAGGATTCAGACATCCGCTATATATTCCTCAAAAAAATAAAACTATATTGTATTGCCAAGATAGCAAATTTTATAAATAGATACCACCACATTTGACTAGATCAATAACACACTAAAGTTATTAAAATAGAATAAATCAGGTTAGATTTTGCGAGTTAAACGAAAACTGCGTACAATATAACTTTTGATGAATTATAATTGTGACTTTTCAATGCTTATTGCTCATGTAGCCTTACCTGTGCCACTCTATCAACTTTATGATTATAGTTTAGCGATGCCTGCTCAAGTTGGAATGCGTGTTAAAGTTCCTTTTGGTAAAAGAGATACAATAGGTATTATTGTTAACATTGATGAAAAAACAGAATTTAATGTAAAAAAACTAAAAACCATTAAGGCAGTTATTGATAGTGAACCAGTTTTTACACATTCTATTTGGCAGCTATTAAACTGGGCTGCTAGTTATTACCACTACCCTATCGGCGAGGTTCTGTTTCATGCTATGCCTATTTTGCTAAGACAAGGACGCCATGCGGTCAAAGAAGAAATCAAACAATGGCAATTAACCCAATTGGGGAAGCAGATTGATTTAGAATCGCTATCACGAGCCCCAAAACAGCAATTATTACTATCATCATTTAGAAATAATACTATTTCTAACACTAACGTAAGTAGCACAGTTTACCACGAATTACAGAAAAAACAGCTTATAGAGCAAGTAAGCCACCAACTAGATCACATTCAATGGCAAACAAATTTTTCAACTAATGCTAGTTCAATTCAGTTAAATAAAGAGCAGAGTTATGCGATAGAAACAGTCAATAAACAAAATCACCAATTTGAGGTATTTTTACTGGAAGGCGTAACTGGCTCAGGTAAAACTGAGGTCTATTTGAATATACTCTCGAATATTTTAACTACAGGAAAACAAGCATTAGTACTTGTTCCTGAGATTGGTTTAACACCACAAACAATTAAACGTTTTAAACAACGTTTTAATGCTCCGATTGATATTCTTCATTCAGGCTTAACAGATAAACAAAGACTAGCAGTTTGGTTAAGAAGTAAAAATGGAGAAAATGCTATTGTTGTAGGTACTCGCTCATCACTTTTTACCCCATTTAAAGACTTAGGGGTAATTATTATTGATGAAGAACATGATAGCTCCTATAAACAACAAGAAGGTTGGCGCTATCATGCGCGAGATTTAGCAATTATACGAGCTAAATTTAACAATATTCCGATTATTTTAGGCTCTGCAACACCATCACTTGAAACACTCAATAATGCACAAAACGATAAGTACCACTTATTACAATTAACAGAAAGAGCCGGTAATGCAACGTTAGCCAAACAGTCAATTTTAGATTTGCGTGGGTTAGTACTTACTGCTGGTTTATCACAACCATTAATTGAGCAAATCAAAAAACATTTATCTAATAATAATCAGGTAATGTTATTTTTAAACCGTCGAGGATTTTCACCATTATTAATATGTCATGATTGTGGTTGGATTGCTGAGTGTCCTCGTTGTGATAGGCCTTATACATTTCATCAAAAACAACACAAGCTGATTTGTCATTATTGTGATACACCAAGAGCAGTACCCAAACAATGCCCAAAATGTGGCTCTACTCATTTAATGCCAATTGGATTTGGAACAGAACAACTTGAACAGCAACTTGAGATTCTTTTTCCTAATATCAAAATTAGTCGTATTGATCGGGATACAGTTAGTAAAAAAGGTGCATTAGATAACTATTTACACAGTATTCAACAAGGTGGTGCTCACATTTTAGTTGGCACACAAATTTTGGCAAAAGGACATCACTTCCCCGATGTAACTTTGGTTGGAATTGTAGATGTTGATGGAGCTTTATTTTCAAGTGATTTTCGAGCAACTGAACGATTTGCGCAAATTTATACACAAGTATCAGGAAGAGCTGGCCGTGAAGCAAAAGCTGGTCAGGTCATTTTACAAACGTATCATCCTAATCATCCTTTACTTAATGTCTTACTAAGTGAAGGCTATCAAAAATTTGCCAAGCTGACATTACAAGAAAGACAACAAACCCAACTACCGCCATTTAGTTATCAAGCATTGATTCGTGCAGCAGATCGCAATAATCATTACGCACCAACACTTTTACAACACATTTATGATTGGTTAAAAGCACACTATAATCATACGTTATGGCAACTTGGACCAATGCCTGCAAGTCAACCCAAAAAAGCGGGTTATCATCGTTGGCAATTACTGCTTCAACATACAAATAGGCAACATTTGCAGCAAATATTAGATCAACTATTAATAGAAATAGGTCAATGGAGTGAAACATCGAAAGTGAGATGGAGTATTGATGTCGATCCAATTGATAATTAGATTGATATTATTTCCACCAATATTAATTGGTGGAAATAATAAATTATAAAATTATTTTACCGGCATTCTTATCTAGTGTTGCCTGACCAATACCAGAAACTTCTTTTAACTGCTCAACCGAAACAAAAGGGCCAAATTTTTCTCGATATTCGATAATTTTATGGGCTTTACTTGGCCCAATCCCCGTCAATACTTTTGATAATTCTTCTGCCGTTGCAGTATTAATATTTACTTGAACAACTTGTTTTTGTTCTTGTTTAACTTTAGCCGATGTCGTTGGAGTTGAATCGGCAAAACTTATGTCAGAAAAAACAAAACTTGATAATAAAATACATAATAGTGAAAATAATTTCATTTGATTAATCTCCCAAAATAGTTAGGCAAATAAATTTGCTTTATAACTATCTCACTTAATCAAATAAAACAAATTTCATGAATGATAAGAATGAGAAAAGCCACCTAAGTGACTTTTCTTTTTTTCGATAATTGCTACTATTTTGAGAACTAAATCACAGATTAGCATCTGGCATAATTTCTATCTTAGCTTTAGAGCGTATGTCAGCAGCAAAATAATAATGCATTTCATTAATGAATAAAGGTAATAACTCAGAAGAAATATCTTCATATTTTGTTGGGGTATCTACCTTAGTTAGCACAACAATATAAGCACTTTTATCATCGATAAATTCTGCACCAAAAACATTCTTTCTTGATGCTGATGGATTTAAATTAAATACCATATTAACAACTTTTGGGTCGAGTTCGGTTGAACTCCGCTTCAAGGTGTATTTTTGTGCAAACTGAACATTTTTAGCTTCTCCTGTTTCATTTAATTGAGTCAATATATTATCGACACTAGATTTAAACTGGTTTTGAGCCATTTTTGCAGAGAGTTTTTCATGAATTTGGTTTTTCACCTCATCAAAAGGCGCAACACCTTCAGGACGATAATCAATTGTTTGTACAACAAAATCATATCTGCCATAATCCCTTTCAGCTATTATTAAATCAGAAATTTTTCCTGTTGCTTTACCATCGGCTATCATTTCTTCACTAAAAACTACATCACTAACTTCAGGATGAGTAGTTATTCCAAATCTATCGTTGAAAAATATCCAATCAGAGGTCCTTACTTCTAGTCCAACTTTCTTAGCAAGCTCTTCAATACTTTTAGGAGAGTCATGTAATGCAATTTTAATTTTATTTTCGTCATTTTCCAAAGTCTGCTGTATTTTTTGTTGAGTCAGTTTTGAATCAATTTGATACTTCGCAAAATCAAAATCCATAACCTTAGAGGGCTGTATATCATCTAATTTCACGATTGCATAACCGCCGTCAACTTTAATTGGTGATGAAATTTTCCCTACTTTTTTCAACTGGGCATTTTTAAAAACTTGAGGTAAAGAGTCATCATCAGCAAACCACCCTAATGACCCATTTTTACCGTATGGAGAAATATCATGATTTTGATTGAAAGTTTTAGCAATATTATCAAAATCAGCTCCAGAAGAAAGCTCCTTCGCAATTTGATTAGCTTGCTGTTCATCAATAACAAAAATTACACTATAGGCTTTCTTAGCTGGATAAGAATAAGTTTTAATATTTTTATTATACTCATTCTTAATCTCGTCTTCAGTAACGTCAATTGTTTTTCTTATAGCATCTTCTGATACAAAAATATATTTAACTTTTACTCTCTCTTTCCTAAAAAACTCTTTTAAATTTTCGTTATAGTATTTTTGTTCATCATCTATCGTAATATGTGTTTCATCAATATCACTTATTGAAGTATTAACTGAAGTAGCATATACACTTCTAGTTTGATTTTTGAGTGAAGATATTTCAGAATCGATTGGCAAAACAAAACTACTATTTGTCAAAGCATTAATCGCCTGTTGTTGCTGCAATACAGTTCTGATAATTTCGGCATAAGCATCTGGAGTAATATTATTTTCAGCTAGAAGGGTTAAATATTTTTGAGAATCAAATTTACCATTTCTAAAAAAATCTCTTTGTTTCTTAATGTAATTTTTAATCTGTTCATTACTAATAGTTACACCTATCTTTTCTGAAAATTTATAAGCTAAATAATTATCAATTTGCTCTGATAATACACCCCGACGTATCTGTTTAATAAAAGAACTATCCCCTCCAGTATTCACTGTTGCTCGTCTAGCTTGGGCTTCAAATTCAGTACGGCTGATACCGTCACCATCAACTTTGGCGATGTATTGTTGCTGATCACGTGCACTATTATTACCACCGCCAAAACCTAAAAATCCGACGCCAGTGAAAATGAAACATAAAATAATTATTGCAAAAATAATCTTAACAACAAGATTATTTGCTGCTGTTCGGATTGTTTCCATCATTTCTTGAGATTCTCCGTATACCTAATGTTTAATTTTGCAAGTATAGCATATTTAACTAAATTGGCTATTGTCCGAATATTAAGTCCAAAAAAAGATCAACACCAAGTTGATCTTTTTCAAATTAAAAAATAATTAATTTAAGCTAGCAGAACGGCCAACACTACTTTTTATTTTTTTAATAGCCTTTTTTACAGGTTGCTTTAATGTCGTTTTTTTAGCTACGAACTCCATACCTAATGGATTATTTTGTAATGCAATTGTTAATACTTCATCAATCCATTTTACAGGATGTATATCAATTTCAGCTTTCACATTCTCAGGGATTTCCTCTAGGTCTTTAACATTATCGATTGGGATCAATACAGTTTTAATTCCACCTCGATGCGCAGCCAATAACTTCTCTTTCAGTCCACCGATGGGTAAAACTTCACCACGTAATGTTATTTCTCCCGTCATAGCAACATCTGAGCGAACTGGATTACCAGTCAATGTTGAAATTAATGAAGTACACATAGCAATACCGGCACTTGGCCCATCTTTTGGCGTTGCGCCATCAGGTACATGCACATGGATATCGCGTTTTTCATAAAAATCATTATTAATACCCAATTTTTCTGCACGAGACCGAACAACTGTCAATGCCGTTTGTATTGACTCTTGCATAACATCACCTAATGAACCTGTATAAGTTAATTTGCCTTTCCCAGGTACACTTACCGATTCAATAGTAAGCAAATCGCCTCCGACCTCGGTCCATGCAAGACCAACAACTTGGCCGATGCGGTTTTCATTATCCGTTTTACCGTAATCAAAACGCTGTATTCCCAAAAAATCTTTTAAGTTATCTTGTGTCACAGTTACCTTTTTCAATTTACTGTCTAATGCCAACTGTTTAATAACTTTACGACAAATTTTTGCAATCTCTCTTTCCAAACTTCGAACACCCGCTTCACGAGTATAATAGCGGATAATGCCGATGATGGCTGAATCATCAATGCTAATTTCTTTTGGTTTTAAGCCATTATCTTCTATCTGCTTGGTAATTAAATGTTGCTTAGCTATATTCAACTTTTCATCTTCTGTATAACCAGAAAGACGAATAACCTCCATTCTATCCAACAAGGGGGCAGGAATATTCATAGAATTAGCCGTTGCAACAAACATTACATCAGATAAATCGTAATCAACTTCTAAATAATGGTCGCTAAAAGCATTATTTTGCTCTGGATCAAGTACTTCTAATAATGCTGAGGCAGGATCACCGCGCATATCCGATGCCATCTTATCAATTTCATCTAATAAGAATAATGGGTTCTTAACACCTACTTTTGCCATACGCTGAATTAATTTGCCCGGCATTGAACCAATGTAAGTACGTCTATGTCCACGAATCTCCGCCTCATCGCGCACGCCACCTAGCGCCATGCGAATATACTGACGACCTGTTGCTTTAGCTATCGATTGACCTAGCGATGTTTTACCCACACCAGGAGGCCCAACCAAACACAAAATAGGACCTTTAACTTTATTAACACGGCCTTGAACCGCTAAATATTCTAAAATCCTATCTTTTACACGTTCAAGTCCATAATGATCTTTATCTAAAACTTTTTGTGCACCTTCAATATCTTTTTTAACTTTGCTACGTTTATACCAAGGAACTTGAATCATCCAATCGATATAACTTCGAACCACTGTCGCTTCAGCAGACATTGCCGGCATCATTTTTAATTTATTAAGTTCAGCTAATGCTTTATCTGTAGCCTCTTTTGGCATCTTAGCTTTAGTAATTTTTTCTTTTAACTCTTCATATTCATCAGGTTTATTGTCTATATCACCTAACTCTTTATGAATAGCTTTAATTTGCTCATTCAGATAATACTCTTTTTGAGCCTTTTCCATTTGCTGTTTAACACGTTGTCGAATATTTTTTTCGACTTGTAATAAATCAATTTCTGATTCCATTAATGAAATAAGCAACTCAAAACGCTTTACAAGATTAGCAGCAACTAGAATCTCTTGTTTCTGTTCGACTCTTAAAAAGAGCGTAGCAGCAATAGAATCAGCTAAACGCGATGGCTCTTTTACTAAACGTATAGAATCAACAACTTCCTGAGTTATTTTTTTATTAAGCTTTGAATATTCATCAAAGTTAGATAAAGTTAAGCGGATCATTGCTTCACTTATATCTTCTGCCTTTTTAACTTCGCTTAATGGCTTAACTTTTGCAATAAAAAATTCATCATTTTCATGCACAGCAATATCCATCATTTTGGCACGTTCAACACCTTCAACAAGAACTTTTACAGTTCCATCAGGCAATTGAAGTAATTGTACGACATTAGCCACAGTTCCGACTTCATATAAATCATCTACATCAGGATCATCTTGGGAAGGATTTTTTTGGGTTACAAGAAAAACTTGCTTATCCATTTCCATTGCACTTTCTAGGCAACGTATTGATTTACTTCGACCAACAAAGAGAGGAATTACCATATGTGGAAATACAACAACATCACGCAATGGTAAAATAGGCATAATCATGTGTTTAGTTCGTTTTATTTTCATTTTCTTCTCTCTAGTAGTACAAACCCATTAGATAAATATGGGGGTCGTTTTTAGACATTCAAGCCTATTTTTGGAACATATTGACAGTTATCAAAGGCACTTTATTTTAGTATTAATTTGAGGCTATAGTTCTTGCCATCATATTTTTATGATGGCAGGTTTATATTTCAAGCAGATAGTTCAGCATTTTCTCGGTATACTAACTTCGGTGCTTGATATTTTTCGACCGTTTCTTTTTCTACAATCACTTTTTTAATAGAGTTCATTGACGGTAAATCATACATTGTATCTAACAATATATTTTCAACAATTGAACGCAATCCCCTTGCCCCTGTTTTACGTTGCATTGCTTTTACAGCAATAGCTTCCAGTGCTTCTTTTGTAAACTCAAGTTCAACGCCATCTAATTCAATCAAAGTCTGAAATTGCTTAGTTAACGCATTTTTAGGTTCAGTTAGAATATTAATTAAAGCATTTTTATCTAACTCCGATAAAGTACCAATAACAGGCAATCTTCCAATAAATTCTGGAATTAAGCCAAACTTAACTAAATCTTCAGCTTCGATTTGTGCTAATAATTCTGACTCAGAAATTTTATTCTTAATGCTTTTTACATCAGCACCAAAACCTATTCCTGTATTAGTTGATACGCGGTTTTCGATAACTTTATCTAGACCACTAAATGCACCACCACAAATAAATAAAATTTTTGAAGTATCAACTTGTAAAAATTCCTGCTGAGGATGCTTACGCCCTCCTTTTGGTGGAACAGAAGCAATTGTTCCCTCAATAATTTTCAATAAAGCTTGTTGAACACCTTCACCAGAAACATCTCTCGTAATAGATGGATTATCCGATTTTCGTGAAATCTTATCAATTTCATCAACATAAATAATACCACGTTGAGCTTTTTCAACATCATAATCACAATTTTGTAATAGCTTTTGAATAATGTTTTCTACATCTTCACCTACATAACCAGCTTCCGTTAATGTTGTTGCATCTGCCATTGCAAAAGGCACATCTAAAAAACGAGCTAATGTTTCAGCTAATAACGTTTTACCACTTCCTGTAGGTCCTATAAGCAAAATATTACTTTTACCCAATTCAACATCACTTCTACTTGCATAATTACGTAATCGTTTATAATGATTATAAACAGCAACGGACAAAACTTTTTTTGCACGTTCTTGACCAATCACATACTCATCAAGATGCTCTCTAATTTCATGTGGTGTTGGTAATGGCTTACTGATAAACTCTTCATGAGAAAGAAAACTTTTTGTCTCTTCTTTTAAGATATCATTACACAATCCTATACATTCATTACAGATATAAATAGATGATGGCCCAGCAATAAGCTTACGGACTTCATGCTCACTTTTACCACAAAAAGTACAATAGAGTAATTTTTCTGAATTTTCTTTATTCACTTCTATCACCTATCTAATATTAAGATCGTTTATTGTATATGGCATCAACTAAACCATATTCAACTGCTTTTTCAGCAGACATAAAATTATCACGATCGGTATCTTTTTCAATTACACTTATATCTTGACCTGTGTGCATTGCTAAAATGTTATTTAAACGACTCTTTACTTGTAAAATCTCTTGTGCATGTATTTGAATATCAGAAGCTTGCCCTTGAAAACCACCTAATGGCTGATGAATCATTACACGAGCATTAGGTAAGCAATAACGTTTACCTTTAGTTCCTGCCGTTAAAAGCAATGAACCCATTGAGCATGCTTGCCCCAAACAGATTGTACTAACATCTGGTTTTATAAACTGCATAGTATCATAGATTGCCATACCAGCTGTAACCACACCACCCGGTGAATTAATATACAAATGAATATCTTTATCAGGATTTTCCGCTTCTAGAAATAACATTTGAGCGATAATAAGATTTGCCATATTATCTTCAACTTGCCCTGTCAAAAATATAATTCGTTCTTTTAATAATCGTGAGTAAATATCGTAAGCTCTTTCGCCACGAGAACTTTGCTCAACAACCATTGGAATAACACCCATATATGATTCTAAAGGCATTTTTATCTCCTAATTAAACAAAATAGCCCAAACAGATATTCCTTATTTGGGCTTTTTAAAGTGCTCTTTTTGGACTAAATGAAAAAGAAAATAGATTAAGCTATTTGCTGATTCATTAATTCAGAAAACGAGTAATTCTTTTCCGTTACTTTTGCACTAGCTAATAATAGATCAACGACTTGATCTTCTAATGCTACAGCTCGAATATTCTCCATCGCTTTTTTATCTTTACGATAATATTCTAAAACTTCTTTTGGATCTTCATATGCGGTTGCAATTTCATCTATTAACGCTTGAACACGCGCTTCATCCGCAGTTAGTTTATTACTGTCAATGATTTCACTAAATAATAAACCAGTAGCCACTCGTTTTCTTGCCTCGGCTTCAAATAGCTCTTTAGGTAACTCCATACCTGGTTTTACATTACCACCAAAACGAGATAAAGCCTGCTTACGTAATACATCAACTTCGCGGTCGATTAATGCCACAGGTATATCAATTTCATTATTTTTAACTAAACCATCAATAGCTTGTGTTTTAACTTTATTACGAATTGTTGTATTGAGCTCTCTAGTCATGTTCTTGCGAACTTCAGCTCGTAGACTTTCAACAGTACCATCAGCGATACCAAAGCGTTTAATAACATCTTCTGTAAGCTCTGGTAACTCAAGCTCTTCAACTTTTTTAAGTGTTGCTGCAAATATAGCAGGTTTACCTTTTAGGTTTTCGGCATGATAATCTTCTGGGAAAGTCACATTAATATCAAACTGGTCACCTTCTTTATGACCAATAATTGCATCTTCAAACCCAGGAATCATACGACCTTGACCTAAAACCAATGCAAAATCATTTGCTTTACCACCTTCGAACTCCGCACCGTCAACCTGACCAACAAAATCCAAAGTAACACGACATTGATCTTGAGCTGCTTTTTTAACCTCTTTCCAAGCACCTTGTTGTTTGCGTAAAGTTTCGATCATCATCTCTACATCGGCATCTACAACTTCTGCTACAGGTTTTTCAACTTCAATTTTATCTAAATTTTCAACTTTGATTTCTGGATATACTTCAAATTCAACAGTAAAGGTATAATCTTCACCATTTTTATATTCTTGTGGAGTATAAGTTGGAGCGCCCGCTGGATTTAATTTTTCTTGAATAATTGCTTCAACAAAATTTCGCTGCATCAAATCGCCTAATGCGTCTTGTAAAATAGAAGCCCCATAACGTTGTTCAACAATCTTTAAAGGTACTTTTCCTTTACGAAAACCATCAATACGTACTTTTTTTGCAGTATTAATTAGTTCTTTATCAACCGCTTTTTTGATGTCTTCTGATTTAATTGTAATTGATAAACGTCGACCTAAACCTTTTGTTGTTTCTACCGAAACTTGCATCTTTATACCTCGAAATTATTGAATGTTATCCGTCCATAATTATATAAAAACGATAACTGAGCTAAAAAAATATTAAAAATAGGCATGCATTATACCGACCGTAATCGTCTACGTCGAGACATTTAATTGTTTCTTCTCAAGTGCTTTCAAGCGTTTATTCATTTCGTCAATATGTAAAACTAACGACGCGGTTTTACGCCATACTTTATTTTCTTGCAATGGAATACCTGATGAGTAAACACCTGGCTGCGTAATTGGGCGCATTACCATCCCCATACCAGTTACGGTAACTTGATCACATATTTCCATATGTCCATTAATCACGCTAGCTCCACCAATTAAGCAATGGCGACCAATAGTCAAACTCCCAGCCATAATAACACCACCAGCAACCGCTGTATGATCACCGATAATATCGTTATGAGCTATTTGGCATTGATTATCAATAATCACACCATTACCTATAACAGTATCATCTAACGCACCACGATCGATTGTTGTTGAGGCGCCAATTTCAACATTATCACCAATAACAACACGGCCTAATTGGGGAATTTTAATCCATTTACCTTTATCATTAGCATAACCAAATCCATCTGCGCCAATTACAGTTCCAGATTGAATTAAGCAATTTTCACCAATAATACAATTATGATAAATAGAAATATTAGCCCATAATTTTGTACCAGCACCGATTGTTGTATTTTTACCAATAAAACAGCCTGCGCCAATAACACAATTATCACCTAATACAACACCGCTTTCGATGACAGCATTAGCACCAATCGAAATATTGCAACCTAGCTGAGCAGTTGAATCAATTACTGCTGTTGGTGCGATATCTTTTGCTGGTGTTGGCGTAGTATCAAGGATTTGTGCTAATTTTGCATATGCAAGATAAGGATTTTTAACAATAAGAACAGCCCCACCCCAATGTTCAAGACTCTCTCTAGTCATTACGACAGCAGAAGCTTTACATGTTGATAAATTACTTTGTAATTTTTTATCAGACAAAAAAGTAATTTGCCCAGGTACCGCACTTTTCATTGATGCTATACCGGTGATGATTACATTACCATCACCATGTAACTCGGCATCAAGTTGCTTAGCTAATTGCTCTAAACGAATGGAAAACATTAGTTCTTAACCTTTTCCAACACTTTATCTGAAATATCAACAGCATCTGATGCGAACAATGTAGCTCCAGCGCTTAAAATAACATCGTATCCTTCTGTTGCAACAATATCTTTAACTGCCTCTTGGATTTTAGTAAATAATTTTTCAGCTTCTTCTTTTTGACGTTTTTGATAATCTACTGAAAACGCATCAGCCTTACTTTCAAAATCGGAAATTACCTTATTTAATTTAGCTTTTTCAGAAGAAGATAATGTTAAACCATCTTTCTTTAGACGAGCGATAGCTTCTTTAGATTTTTTTTCTTCTTCTTGCAATGAGTTGGCTCTTGCTTCAAATTCATTTTTCAACATTTTTCTTACTGATTCACGTTGAGGCATCCGTTCTAATACTGATTCAACATTAATCACACCCAATTTAACTTCAGCATTTGCAAATCCAGCAAAAAGTAATGCGGCACTAATGCCTAAAACAGCTATAATTTTTTTCACTTTAATCACCTATGTATTTTTATTTATAACATGAATTACCATGTAGAACCTATATTAAACTGGAATTGTTGTGATGAGTCACCATCATATTTCTTGAATGGTTGAGCATAAGAAAATACTAAAGGACCTAATGGTGACATCCACTGAACAGCAAGACCAGCTGACATTCTAATATCAGATGGGGAGCTATAGTCAGGAATATCTCGCCCCTTTAAGTTCCATTCAGTATCCCATACTGTACCCGCATCAAAAAATAGCGATGTTCTAAGATTATCAGCGTATTTTTCTCCAGCAAATGGGGTTGGAACAATTAGCTCTGTACTAACAAAAGCTATAGCATTACCACCTACGGCATCTTTTGATTTTGTGCATCCTGATGTACGTTCTAAACTATCACAAACGCCAGTTTTATTAAGATATACTGCTTTAGGACCAACGGTATTTGATTTAAACCCTCTCAATACTGATGCCCCACCAGCATAGAAGTTTTCATAAAATGGCAACTCTTTACCCCCTAAACCACCGCCATAACCAAATCGAGCACGAGTTAGGAATATCCAATTATGGTCATTGTCAATTGGATAATAGTAAGATGCATCTGATATCAGTTTATAGAATCGATTATCAAATACAGGTGCGGTGACTTTAGCACTAGCAGTCATTTTTAAACCATCAGTAGGAAAGAATCCACGATCTAAAGAGTTATATGTCCAATAAGCATTCAACAATAGATCATTTGTATCATACGTAAATGAATGCTTATCTTTTACATTTTTACCCATAGAATCAAAATAACGCCACATACTATACTGTGGTTGCATATCCGATAATTTATGATTGGCAAATTCTGAACCAAATCGAACAAAATTATTTTCACTAATAGGGAAACCTAAATTTGCCGATGCTCCCCATGTTTTACTTGAGTATTCTGACTCATCATCTTTATCGTCATTTTTATAGGTATTGTAGTAAATACTGCCGCCTAAACTTACTCCATCAACTGTAAAATAAGGATCAACAATAGAAATAGATGCAGTTTTATCTGTATCAGTAGTATTAACATCAAATGAAACACTATTCCCTGTACCTAACCAGTTATCTTGAGAAATACCGGCATTGAAACTGAGACCGCTATCAGAACCGATACCGACACCAAATTTAATACTACCTGTATTACGTTCGGCAACTTTATAAATGATATCAACCTGATCATCTACGCCTGGTACTCGCTCAGTATTTGCTTCAACAGTATCAAAAAAACCAAGTCGACTTAAACGTTCTTTACCTAATTCAACTAATCCATTACTTAGCCACGCGCCCTCCATTTGTCGAAGTTCGCGGCGAATAACACTTTCACTTGTGACGGTATTACCGACTATTTTAATATTGCGAACATAAAAACGTTGACCTACATCGACAAGAACAACTAATTTAACTGTATGTGCGGCATCGTCCATTTCTGGTTGAATAGAAACCCTAGGGTATGCATAACCAAAATTAGCGAGTAGACGTTTAACATTATCTTCAATTTCGGTTATTTTTTTGCCATTATAAAGTTCACCAATCTCTACTTTTTCATTAGCAATTTTAGCAATCGCATCTTTATGATTTGCAAAATTACCCATAAATTCAAGTTGTGATAATTTATACTGTTCACCCTCATGAATATTAATTGTAACGTAAATGCCTTTTTTATCTGGCGTTAAACTAACTTGCGTTGACTCTATATTAAAACGAGCGTAACCTCGATTTAAATAAAAGCTCTGCAACTCATCTAAATCTGAAGATAATTTTTGTTTTTGATATTTACGATTGCCAAGCATATTCCACCAAGGAACCTCATCACGCAAAGTAAAGCGCGCAATAAGTTCTTCTGATGAAAAAGCTTTAGCTCCAACAATATTGATCTGATCGATCAACGCCGATTTACCTTCAGCAACAACTAACTTTAAATCAACACGATTACGAGATAAAGGAGTTACAACAGCTTTAACTTGAGCATTGTACTTACCAACACTGTAATAAAAATCTTCTAAGCCCTTTTCTATACCTGAAAGCATAGTACGATCTAACGCTTCGCCTTCACGGATGCCTGAACTATCTAGATTTTTCTTAAGCATGTCATCTTTCACTGATTTATTACCAGAAAAAGTAATACTTGCAATAGTAGGGCGTTCTTCAACATGAATAATTAGCTGATCACCATCACGAGAAACAGTAATATTATCAAAGTTACCACTAGCATAAAGTGATTTGATGATACGGCCTAAATCAGCTTCATTAACATAATCACCAATTTGAATTGGCATTTCAAGTAATGCAGCACCAACTGTCACACGCTGCAAACCTTCAAATTTGATATCTTTCACCACAAAATCATCAACACAAAATGCATTGGAACTATATACGGCCGTCGTACTGAACAGCAAAGATGCTATAAGTAATTTATTTATTTTCATCGTAAATGTTTATAACCTCATTCCATCACAATCGTAAAATATCATTGAATAGTGCAATTCCCATTATTACCATTAATAAAAAAAAGCCAATACGAAAAAAACGCTCTTGGGCTTTATTTGATAAGGCTTTTCCTTTTATTTTTTCAAATAATAAAAAAATAAGGTGGCCGCCATCTAACATAGGTAATGGAACAAGATTGATAACCCCTAAACTTATACTAATAAAGGCTAGAAAATATAAATAAGGAGTAAAACCATAACTTGCTGTTTGCCCTGCGCTTTTTGCTATTGTTATTGGTCCTGATAAATGTTTTAATCCAATAACACCTGTTACTAATTGATAAAGCGAACGAATTGTTAACTTTGTGGTTAACAATGTTTGCGCAATACCTTTATTAAATCCATCGAAAAAACCATACTGAACAACTCTTGCATCAGATGTAGGATATAAACCAGCAACACCTTCTCCGTTTTTTTGAACGGTTGGTACGAGTTTAAGATAAATATCTTTATTTTCTCGATTAACCTTTAAAGTGATAGCTTGAGCTTTTTTAATTGTATTAGAAAAATCACGCCAATCTACATACGATTGCTCATTATAACCAATAATTTTATCGCCAACACGTAAACCTGCCCGCTCAGCAGCAGAATCTGGTACAATTTTACTCACAATCGGATAAATTTCCAACTCTTTAGGCACAAAACCAAACGCCATAATAGCTGAATCTTTTTCTATATCAAAATGCCAATTGTTAATATCTACACTTTCTTTCACTTCTTTTTGATTACTATTATCAGTACTATCAATATAAGAAAAAGTTATATTTGTTTTACCCATTACAGCAATTAAGGCCAAATTGACATCATTCCAATTTTCAACTTCAACATTATCAATGGTCTTCAACTCAGCGCCAGATGGGATTGCGACCGAAGCAGCTGGTGTGTTAGGTATTACATCTTTTACTTTAACGGGATAATGTACTACCCCTATCAAAAAAATAATCCAATAGATAATCAAAGCCAACATAAAGTTAGCAAATGGACCGGCAAAAATAATTAAAGCACGTTGCCAAATCTTTTTTTTATCAAATGCAAATTTTTCGTTATTGCTTGATAAGATTGTTGCTCTTCCGTCGAGCATTTTAACATAACCACCAAGTGGAATCATAGCAATTACCAACTCGGTTCCACTTAAAAATTTATGTGACCAAAGTTTTTTACCGAAGCCAATTGAAAAGCATTCAACTTTAACCTTGCATAAGCGAGCAACACAAAAATGCCCAAACTCATGAATAGTAACTAATATACTGATAGTAATAACAAATAATAATAGTGACCACAGCAAAATCTATCACCTTTTATAGTAAACAAAAAGATAATGCAGTAAAAACAGGAACAGCAGCAGTTAAACTGTCAATACGATCTAAAATACCACCATGCCCCGGAATTAAATGACCGCTATCTTTAATGCCAGCTTCACGTTTAAACATACTTTCAGTTAAATCACCTAATACTGAAACTAAAATTGCTAATAAAGAGCTAACAAAAAATACGCTAAATGCCATATCAAACAAATTAAAGAAGTAAGCAATTAGACTAATAATGATTGCCAGACTAACACCACCAATAAAGCCCTCTATAGTCTTACCTGGAGATACTTTTGCTGCTAATTTTCGCTTACCAAATGTTCGCCCAGCAAAATAAGCACCAGTATCTGTAGCCCATACTAGCACAAAGACATAAAGCAACCAAATTGCGCCGATATAAGAATTAGAATTATAGTTAATGGATCGCAATTCAATCATACTAATAAAAAACGGCACTAGAGTAAAAAAAGCAAATAACAATTTTATAACAATTGAATTACACCAATATTTAATTGTATCAGGATAGCTAAGTACTAAACACAAAGCAATTATCCACCATATAATCGATAAAAATAAAATAACAGCAAATAACCTTATTTTTAATTCACAGGAATTGGGAATCAAATAAAGTATACTTAGCAAAACAACGATTGAAATAACAAAAACCAACCTTGAATACTTGTTAGTAATATGAAGAAACTGAGCCCATTCCCACGCTGCTAGCCCACAAACCAGAATAATAATTAAAGAAAATACTGATAACGGGACAAAAAAAACAACCGCTATAACAAGTGGAATAAGCACAATTGCAGCAAGTATACGATGGATTAACATGAGTGTTCCTTATTATGAATGCCTCCAAAACGTCGTTCTCTGGCATTAAATACATTGATTGCTTCATCAAATAAAGTCTGATTAAAATCAGGCCATAAGGTATCGGTAAAGTAAAGCTCAGAATAAGCAATTTGCCATAGTAAAAAATTACTAATCCGATATTCACCACCTGTACGAATAACTAAATCAACTTCGGGAAATTTTCCCATACACATTATTGAAGCAAAACGATCTTCTGTCACTTGTTCTAAAGTAATTTCCCCCTTTTTTATTTGCATAGCCATTTTTTTAGCAGATTGTAAAATATCCCAACGTCCACCATAATTGGCAGCAATATTCAGAACAAGGCCTGAATTGTTTTTGGTTAGATCTTCTGCGCGAACAATCATTTCTTGCAAATGTTCACTAAACCGAGAAATATCACCAATAATATTCAAGCGAACATTATTTTTATGTAAGTTTTTGATTTCTCGATTTAATGCATAAATAAAAAGGGAAATCAGAGCTGAAACTTCATTAGGCGGACGCTTCCAGTTTTCACTACTAAATGCGTATAAAGTAAGGACTTTCACCTTCAATCTTGCCGCATAAGCAACAATTTTTCGTACAGTTTTTAAACCTGCTCGATGACCAATGGCACGCAATTGGTTACGTTGTTGTGCCCAACGTCCATTTCCATCCATAATTATAGCCACATGACTTGGAATACATCTTTCTTGAGTCATGCCATATCTCGTATTGTATCAATCATTTTATCAATTTATTATTGTGACAAATTAACGTGTACCATAAACAACAATCGTTTTACCATGTGCAGAAATCAAATGTTGATCTTCAAGCATTTTTAAAATTCGGCCAACTGTTTCTCGTGAACAACCAACTATTTGCCCTATTTCTTGCCGTGTAATTTTAATTTGCATACCATCAGGATGAGTCATTGCATCAGGTTGTTTTGCAAGATTTAAAAGTGTTTGTGCAATGCGTCCAGCTACATCCAAAAATGCTAAATTGCTGACCTTTTCAGAGGTTACTTGTAATCGACTTGCCATTTGGCTTGCAAGACGCATTAAAATATCAGGATTAACTTGGACAAGTTGTTTAAATTTTTTGTATGAAATTTCGGCCACCTCACAACTTGTTTTAGCTTTAACCCAAGCACTTCGCTCCATGCCTTCTTCAAAAAGGCCTAATTCACCTAAAAACTGATTTTGATTCAAGTAAGACAAAATCATTTCGTTACCTTCATCATCTTTAATCAAAACTGCAACAGAACCTTTTAAAATATAATAGAGAGTTTCTGCTTTTTCACCTTGGTGTATAAGGGTGCTCTTAGCTGGGTATTTATGAATATGGCAATGAGATAAAAACCATTCTAACGTTGTATCCGATTGCGGTTTACTAATCATTATTGCTACCTCTCTATTTAATTTACATCCAAGACACTATAACAAAGTTACACAATAAATCATATATTAACATACAATCATTTTAATCATTATTTAATTAGTTTAATATCAATTGTTTCATGTAATTGTGACCAAAATATGACTGCAGAACCATTTGCTAACTGAAGCTTAACATCGTTAACTTTTTCTTGTAATGATGTTTCGTGTAAACCGTAATCAGTACCTTCACGCAATACAAAATATTCTATAAGGTTATTTAACGTTTCAGGGTCAAGATCTTGCCAAGGAATATTCATTGTAAATTACATCGAGTTAAATTTGGTGCCATTTTAAATCATTAAGTTAATAATAAGAAGTGAGAATTTAATTATTATAATTTTACTGAGTTTATCTGTTTTATATCAAAGCTAAAATAGACAAGATACGAACTGTATTTTACCTAATACGTTCAATATTAAATTAAAACCACAATTTAATAAAAAACCACTCCGAAGAGTGGCTTTTATAATGTAAGAATCTAGCTTACAATTAGTTTGTTTTAACTTGAAGTTTGTAACCTTGAATACCTGCTTTATGATTGCCAAAGATGCCAGTATAAACACTGTTATGCTTAGTACCAGCGGTATCAGAACCTAAGAAGATAGTATCATTTGTGCCTTTTCTATTTCCATTACCGGTAAGGGCAGTTGTTCCAGCTACTATATTACTACCTATAAAACCATCTGTAACTGGGACGTCACTACTATCACCGGTTACATGCCATTCAAATCTAAAGCCAGTAGTAAACTCAGTTTCACCCGAGTCAATAGTACCATTACTATTTGCATCATCCCATACTATAGCTGCATATCTTTCGCCATATTTAGGTTTTAAAGTAGAACCTAAATGAGAATAGCTTTCGCTATTTAGAAGGGTACCTGTGCTATCAACTAGGAAAATACCTAACACACCACCTGAAGGCATAATAGGGCCAGGGTTTGTACCAGGGATGTTACCCTCACCAGGCCCCCCAGGGTTACCATTATCACCAGGAGCTCCAGGGTTAGCTGGATTATTACCACTATGAGCAGGGTCGCCTGTCCCGAAGATATCACTTACCCATACCCAATTACCTTTTGTAGGAAGACCAAATTCAGTTTCAGCTAAAACCTTGAAACCGATGCTGCTTTTACCAACGAAATCATTGGTAAGTTCAAATACAAGTTCACCTAATTCCGGATCGGTAGCATCATAAGTTGATACTACCGTAGGTGTAATATCAACCCAGCTACCATTTGAATCTTTTCCAGAAACTTTGAGTGAGTCTTTTACTTTTCCTGCACTAGCAGTATCAGTATCACCATCTAAATCGGCTAATCGATATTTGATATGAACTTTATCACCTACTCTAACTACGTCACCTGCAACATATGGTGTGCCATCCGCATGGATTACATCGACAGTCAATTTGTTATCTGCACCTGCACGGGATTTCAATACTGGTGCATTACCGTTGATAAAACTAGCTGTTTCTTTCTGTAAAGCAGCAAACGCACTACTTGCTGCATAGCCAGCTAAAAACAAGCCTAGTGCAACTTTTTTAATTGTAAGATTTTTCATGTTTAACTTCCTATTTTTTCTATAAACTAATGTATTATAGTTATACAAACACACCATTAAGTTGGTGTCCCTTCTACTAGATTACCGACAGTTATCGGTAATCTAAACTTTTATTTATCATAAAACTGTTACTTGCAATTTGAACCCTTGGTCCCCAGCACATGCACGAGGAGAAGATGTTACTTGTCTTAAATCTAGATTATTTGGTGCACCTTGTACCGCTGGAATACTAGTACCTGATGTTGCATAACTATCGTTTCTACCTTTTATCATATAATGGACATCAGTTCCCATTGCAACGTTAAACCAAGGTCCATTTGGATTACTAGCAGCATTTGGTAATGTTGTCGGGGCAACACCAAGACAAGCATCTGCATTTGAACCAACCAATGACCAAATCACATATGGATTAGCGATTGGAGTACCATCAGCTGCAAAGGCTTTAACAAGATATTCCTTACCAACACGCCATTCGTTTGGACCTGCAGGGTCAAACTGAAGTAAAGAACCTGAACTTCTAGCAACTAGTACTCCAGAAGTATTCCAAACTTCAAGGAGACCTGCACTACCTCCAGTAAAATCGACGGTAGCACTATTAAATGACTTACCCAAACCATACTGTTCTAGCGAAATTGAAAAATCAACCGCTCCAGTAATATTTGAAGCAACATCCAATGCATAACTATCGCCAATTACTTGTAAACCAGCAGCAGTTGAAGCACGAGATGATACATTATGGTCTTTTGCTATTTTTTCAAATGATTTCACAATAACACAAGCAATTTGCCCTGGACATTGGTTTATATTGCCAGAAGTACCGTCAATTAAAGCAATTTTTCTACCATTACTCGTCGCCGTCCATAATTTTGAAAATTCGCTAAATGTTTCAGGAATACTGTTCGTTACATTTTCATCACTAAATCCATCTACATCTAGAAATGTGTTAATTGCGCCATTGTACACTTTAGGCTTAACAAGAGTTGCTAATACTGTCAAACTACTTAACCCATCAGCCGTTTGAGACGTCATTACTGTCTTATTTCCTGAAGTATCAACAGCCCATACACCGACTTTACGCATCACAGGGTCTGGTAATACCTCAAAACTAACAGTGTTAGATGTTGCAGATTTACCGCGACTATCTGAGACGGATAAAGATAAAGAATATTTTCCATTTGTGCTAACAGGTAGCCGCTGACCATTTGCACTAACATAACTAGGGGCAACAATTTTCCAGTTATTTGTATCAATTGGTGGATTAAGCCATGAAGAAGCAGTACATACCCCCACTGTCGCACATAAGAAACCGCCACCAGCATCAATGTCTAGCATATTACCTGCCCATGCTAAACTTTGTAAGTTTTTAGCATTATGAACGCTAACACTTAATGGATAGGTTTGTCCCTCAATTAACTGAGTTTGTTCAAGCCCCAAATCGACAGACATTTTCTTTTCTTTATATTCGAGAACAATATAATTATTACGATCGACTAAATCATAACGGCTACCCTTTAAAGAACGAGCAGATTGAACCATATTTGGATCTAATTGGTCTTTTAATGGAGTACCAATACGATAGTTCAACGTTAACTCAGCCTTAGTTGCCTTTTTGTTGTCTTGCCCTCGTTTATGATCTGCTTTGATAGTAAAAAGAGGAACTGGTGTATAATCAAGCCCTACTGTAACGGCTCTTGGATCTTTTTGTAAATTATCTTTACCAAATAAAGCGACTTTATCACCATAGTATTGCTCATACATAAGTGATCCACCCAAATGTGGATATTGTGGTAAATAACCTTGGAATCGAACGTCAAAACCTCTTGCGGCTCGTTCTAAGTAATCATCAAAGTCTTTAGAAGACTTCCAATCAGATAAAGGGTGATAATAGTTAGCAGCAAACTTCATATAATCAGTCCATGCCTCGGCACCAACACCTAAACGATTGTGTGAACGTTGAAAATCATGATCAAGAAATACGTTATAACCAAGTAACCATTTTTTATCATCTACATCCCAACGCTGACCAACACCAAAGTTACCTATTCGACGATTATGTTCATATTCTTGAAACGACATTTGACTAAATATTAATGTATCTTCGGTATCATACCATGGGCTAAATAACTTCAAGTTGACATTGTTAAATGTACCTGTATCACTCAAATCAAACTGCAATTGAGCTGTACCAAAACGCCCCAAAAAGTCCTGAACAGCGCTACTAACAGGAGCTACTACTTGATTTTTAACTCCATTACGCACATAATTCTCTGCGTAATCTTTACCTCTATTCTTTAAATGCCCAGATAGACCACCATTATCTGACGAAGTTATTTGTTTCCAATCTTGACTCGCTAAAGTTTGTAATGTTGAAGCTACTTGGGTTGAAAGTGCATCTTTATCTTGTTTTACATTATAATTTTCATCCGAGCCTAATTGTGGCAAATTGGCATGCTTATCGTTTTTATTATTTTTTTGCTTAATTGCAGGCAATAATGGTGAACTTTCAGGCAAGACCAAACGCTCTCCAACCTCAACTACATCTTTTTTATCAAAGCGCCCTGCATTCATTGCCCGCAATTCTGAAACCGAAATACTACTTAACAGTGCAATTTGATAAAGACTTCGCTGCTGATCATTTATCATCTCACGAGCTTTTGAACCATCTTTTAACTTGATTATCTTATTGCTATCTACAGAATCTTGTGGCGTCTGAGAGCCAATAGCAAAAGCTGACTGCCATCCTAATGTAGCAATCACAAATGCAGAGATAATTGTTAAATTAAGATTTTTTCTCATCTTAACATTCCTTATTTTCCTACGACAAACCGTATAACACAGAACTTCTAACCAAGACCAACTTGCCTTCATTAAATATTTATGTGCTCATTTATTTTTATATTTTATGCTCTTTACATTTCTTTACATAACCTAGCCTTTTCAATTTTATTACAAAAAAGTCATTTATCCAAATTATTTCTTTCTTTTTTTGATTTTTTTTGTAAATTGCATTTTATATTCATAAAATACAATTAATTAATCAATTGAAAATTACAATTATCATTAAGAAATCAGGAAAAATTACAGATAAAATTTACACTAAATAAATAAAAAACAGCTAAATTTGTAATTTTAATTTTTATATAATATTTTTGGGTGATGATTATCGTTATTTATTGGCCTTCATTATAAATTTCTAAGTTTTCTAATTCTTTAGAGACTGAGTGTTTTTTATTTTCACCTCTTTTTTGTTCTAATAATGATAGGTAGTTATCATCAACCCCTTCAGTAACATATATTCCATCAAAAACAGAACACTCTAAATGATGAATATTTGGATTTTGCTCCGTGATTGAATCAATTAAATCGGATAAGTCTTGAAAAATAAGCTTATCAGCACCAATATCTTTCGCTATTTCATCAACTGTTTTATGGTAGGCAATAAGTTCTCTTGCAACAGCCATATCAATACCATAAACATTAGGATGCCTAATTTCTGGTGCAGCAGAAGCTAAATAAACTTTTTTAGCACCAACTGAGCGTACCATCTCAAGAATTTCTTTTGAAGTTGTTCCTCTCACAATGGAATCATCAACTAACAGTACGCTTTTCCCCTCAAATTCAATACGGTTTGCATTAAGCTTTCTTCTTACTGATAATTTACGGGCTGTTTGCCCTGGCATGATAAATGTGCGGCCAACATATCGATTTTTAACAAAGCCTTGTCGGTAAGGTTTATTTAAAATACGGGCAATTTCAAGAGCTGCATCACATGATGTCTCAGGAATAGGAATGACGACATCAATGTCAATGTCCTTCCACTCTCTCGCTATTTTTTTTCCTAGCTTTTGTCCCATTAAAATGCGTGATTGATAAACCGATACACCATTCATCAAAGAATCTGGTCTTGCAAAATAAACATATTCAAAAATGCATGGGTAATACTGAGGATTATCAGAACATTGCTGAGAATATAATTGCCCATCTTGAGTAATATAAATAGCTTCACCCGGCTGCACATCACGCATAAATTCAAAATCAAGAATATCTAATGCAACACTTTCTGATGCAACCATATATTCAATTTTTTGGTTCTCAAGTATCCGTTTACCAATAACTAAAGGTCTAATCCCGTAAGGATCACGAAAAGCGACGAGACCATGTCCAATAATCATCGCAACACAAGCATAAGCACCTTTAATTATATTATGCACATTATGTATTGCGGTAAAAATATTGTCTGCGGTAAGTGGATAAGTTGGGAATTTGTCGAGTTCACTAGCAAAAATATTGAGTAAAACTTCAGAATCAGAATTCGTATTAATATGCCTTCTTGCTAATTCAAATACTTTATTACGTAACTTGTCTGTATTTGTTAAATTACCATTATGTGCAAGCGCAATGCCATAAGGCGAATTGACATAAAAAGGTTGTGCTTCGGATGGACTGGAGCTACCTGCAGTAGGATAACGAACATGTCCTATGCCCAAATTACCTTGCAACCGCTGCATATGATGTTCTTGAAATACATCTTTAACCAAACCATTCGCTTTGCGTAAACGAAATCGATTTTGATTATCAATTGTAACAATACCTGCAGCATCTTGCCCCCTATGTTGTAACACAGTCAATGCATCATAAATAGATTGATTAACAGTAGTACACCCTACAATACCAACAACACCACACATACTATGATTACCTCAAATTTATTGAACTAGAAACGAAGATGACTGTTGTATAAAATCAAAAAACCAACGGATAATAAAATGAAAATGAGGGATAAGTTGTGATTGGGCCCAATACACCGATCGTGATAACGGCGTAAAAGTATCAACAAAAAAGAGAACAGCAGCTACAACTAAAATTCCTCGTAGCACACCAAAACAAATACCCAATACACGATCAGTGCCAGATAACCCCGTTTTTTGGACTAATTGACCAATAATATACGACACAATTGAACAGACCAACAATGTAGCGATAAATAGAATAACAATTGCCACTGCAATACGGATAACATCGCTATCAAAATAAGTTAAATAATCGGTAATATAGATATAAAATCGGCTAGAAATAAAAAAAGCTAAAATCCAGCTAATGAGTGATAATGCTTCTCGTACAAACCCTCGCACTATACTAATTAATGCAGAAAAAGCAATCACACCAATAATCGTAAAATCAACCCAGTTCATCATCATAATAACTCACAACTTTATATTGTTAATGTTTTTTTTTAATTATTGTTTACAACACAAAAAGCAAAACAATGATTAATTAGCAACGATAATACCTTTTAATTTTGTTAGGTTATGTAAGTTAATAATCACTTGCTCTGCTTGTTCTTTTTTAGCATAAGGACCAACCTGTAATTTAATCAACTGGTTAGGTTCAGGTTTTTGAGGAACTGTTCTAACGCTATAATTATTTAATCTTAATAGTGCAACTAATTCTTCTATTTTTTGCCTATTTTTTAATGCTGTAAGCTGAATCATATAAGGTTTAGACTCTTGCTGTATCTGTTGCGACATAGAACGACTAGTTTGCGTTGTAGAAACATTAGCATCATCAATACTATCTGATGAATCATCTGAACTTGGATTCTGCTCAGAATCAGGTATGTAAGGAATATCTGGAATATTATTCGTAAAACTATCATCAACACCGTTAGTTGATGTTACAGTCTTTTGATGATTAATAGCTTCTGATTGTAAAATAGGCGTCGTTGATGTTCGTAAGTTGGATTTATCCGTTATTATCCATGGAGCAAATACTGCGATAATGAGTAACAATGTAGCGAAACCGACAAACCGATTTCTTACTCTATTTTGATTTTTAGGATTAATTTGCTGATTGTTCGTCATGATTAATTTCGCTTAATGCTCAATTTCAGCTAACACATCAGATACTGTATGAAATGAGCCACATACTACAATAATATCATCTTTTTTTGCATCATGTATTGCCTTTTGATAAGCCTTAAAAACCGTATCAAATGTTGATACATTAAGCTCGCCTTTATTCAATAAATGTTGTTTTAACACCTCGGCTCTACAACCCCGCTCACCATAAAGTGAAGCACAATACCAGTTATCACCTTTTAAAATAGATAAAGTACTTTTAATATCTTTATCTTTAAGCATACCAACAACAAATCTAACTTTACCGATGTTCAAATATTCTGCTTTTAGTTTTTCTAATTGCTGTGTTAAATAAGCAGCTGCATGTGGATTATGCGCTACATCAAGGATCACAAGCGGCGATCGTTGAATAATTTGAAAACGCCCTGTTAAATTGGCATTTGCCAATCCTTTAGTTATTTGGTCTTGTGTTACTTCAAGCGATGAAAAAGCTAAGGCGGCAATTGCAGTTGCAGCATTAGCTAAAGGAACATTGGCAATAGGTAGATGTTTATACTGTTTTATTGGCGATTCAAACGTCCATAAACTTTTGTTTATTGGTTGATAACACCAATCACAACCCACTGCATAGATAGGACAATTGACTGATTTAGCTACTTCTAAAATAGATGTAGGTATTTCCGGTTCACCCACAATAGCGATACTTTTAGATTTAAAAATACCTGCTTTTTCACGTCCTATACTTTCACGGGTGTCACCTAAATAATCAACATGATCAATATCAATTGTTGTAACTATTGCCACATCAGCGTCAACTATATTGGTTGCATCGAGCCGTCCACCAAGCCCGACTTCTAATATAACAACATCTAATTTTGCTTTTTTAAATTGATAAAGTGCAGCAAGCGTTGCGTATTCAAAATAAGTAAGTGATATATCACCTCTGGCTTTTTCTATTTCGACAAAGGCTTTTACGGTTTCTTGTTCGCTTGATTCTTGATTATTAATACGCACACGTTCAGTAAAACGTAATAAATGAGGAGAACTATAAACACCAACTTGCAAAGTTTTTTCAAGTAATATCATTTCAAGTGTGCGGCAAGTTGTGCCTTTGCCATTGGTACCTGCAACGGTAAAAACATAAGGCGCAGGTTGTAATAAATCAAGGCGCTGAGCAACCGTCTTTACTCGTTCTAAACCTAAATCGATAGTTGTAGGATGTAATTGCTCTAAATAACAAAGCCATGCGTTTAAATTCGACATGGCATCTGGTTGTTGTTTTTGCATGCTCAATTAAACTGTCTCGTTAAAGATAATATCATTAAACGGATCGGTTAGTTTCATTAATTTTGCTATTAAACTGGCAATTTTAGAACGCATATCTTTGCGATGAATGATCATATCAATTGCGCCTTTTTCAAGTAAAAACTCACTGCGTTGAAATCCTTCTGGTAATGTTTCACGCACAGTTTGTTGAATCACTCGAGGCCCTGCAAAACCAATTAATGCTTTAGGTTCAGCAATATTAATATCGCCTAGCATTGCTAAACTTGCTGATACGCCACCCATGGTAGGATCGGTCATTACTGAAATATAAGGCAAACCTTCATCTTGCATTTTAGCAAGAATAGCGCTGGTTTTTGCCATCTGCATTAACGAAAATAGCGCTTCTTGCATTCGCGCACCGCCACTTGTTGAAAAACAAATTAACGGACACTTATCTGCAATGGCTTGTTCTGCAGCACGCGTAAATAATGCACCAACAACAGAAGACATTGACCCACCAATGAACGCAAATTCAAAACAAGCGACAACGACAGGAATACCAAACAATGTGCCTTTCATTACAACCATTGCTTCTTTTTCATGGGTCTCTTTTTGTGCAGCTGTTAAGCGATCTTTATACTTTTTAGTATCTTTAAATTTTAAGATATCTTTAGGTAAAAGATCTGAGCCTATTTCGACATCTGAACCTTCGTCTAAAAAACGGTACAAACGCACACGGGCAGGAATATGCATATGATGGTCGCATTTTGGGCAGACTTCTAAGTTAAGATCAAGTTCAGCCTGATAAATAACTTGTTCACAGTTACTACATTTTGTCCAAACCCCACCGGGAATATTCGCCTTTTTATGATCTGACGATATATTATTTTTACTAAGAATTTTTTCAATCCAGCTCATTATGATTCTCGCATTCTGGCACTCTTTATAAATTTGGGGGCTATTGTACAATACTTTATTCTAATTCTTAATAGTTGTTTTTATTTTTATCTTATTTTGTAAATAAATTTTGCGAGAAAACATGGCATAAAAATAGAACAGTTAATGCTAAAAATATCATTTACGTTTTAAAATATAATTAATATGACCTTAAAAAATTATTGGTATATAATTGGTGAAAATTTATTTTCCATTTTTTGAAATAAGGGGTTATAGATGGACAAGGAAAAATCAACTGCACCATCGTTTCAAGACGTACTAGAATACATTCGTTTATCGCGTCGTTTAAATAAATTAAAACGCGAAATTTCGGATAACGAAAAAAAAATTCGTGACAACCAAAAACGCGTGCTACTACTTGAAAACTTAAGTGAATATATTAAGCCTGATATGACTTATGAAGAACTTCAAGCAATTATTGCTAATATGAAAAGCGATTATGATGATCGTGTCGATGATTATATTATTAAAAATGCTGAAATTTCGAAAGAACGTCGCGAAATTAGCAAAAAAATGCGTAGTTATCGCTCTAACTAAAATACTATTTTATAAATAGCGTCTTTTTTTATTATGGACGCTATTTTAGTGATAAATCACCCTCCTGCTAATTTAACTTTAAATCCTTTATCTTCCAGTAATGACTTTAATAAATCACGTTTATCACCTTGAATTTCAATAATGCCATCTTTAATTGAACCACCGCAACCACAACGTTTTTTTAATTCTGCAGCCAACTGTATTAATTGAGCATCATCGATATCAAACCCAGTAATAACACAAACACCTTTTCCTTTACGGCCTGATGTTTGTCGTTGAATTCGAATAATGCCATCCCCCTTAGGGCGAGAGGTGACAGTTTCAGCAGGTTTAATTCGACCTTTATCAGTTGAATATACAAGTGGATTACTAGACATAATGTGACTCACTCTTACTTGTATCAAGGGTTGCTAAAATTGTTTGTAGCGCTTTGGCTGGATCTTCTGCTTGGGTAATTGGGCGTCCAATAACTAAATAATCAGAACCTGCCGCTTGAGCTCGTTGAGGTGTCATAATACGACGTTGATCATCCGGATTAGTACCTGCAGGTCTAATACCTGGTGTTACCAATTTAAAACCAGCCCCCAAACGTGTTCTAAAACTTTGTACTTCTTTTGCTGAACATACCACGCCATCAAGCCCACAGTTTTTAGCAAGTATTGCTAATCGAGTCGCTTGCTCTAAAGGCGATACATTGATGCCAATTTCTTGAAGATCTGTTGATTCCATACTGGTTAATACTGTCACAGCAATCAAAATTGGCGCATCTTTACCATATGAATAAAGCGCATCTTTAGCGGCACTCATCATACGCGAACCACCGCTAGCATGTACATTAGTCATCCAAACACCTAGATCGGCTGTTGCTACAATTGCTTTTGCAACAGTATTTGGAATATCATGAAATTTAAGATCTAAAAAAACATCAAACCCTTTTTTCATAATCTGCTTGATAAAATCAGGTCCAGCATGTGTAAAAAGCTCTTTACCGATCTTAAGACGGCAATCTTTAGGATCCACTCGATCAATAAAATTCCATGCTGATTTAACGTCTGCAAAATCAACTGCAACGATAATTGGTGATAACATAACTCATTTATTCCTTTTAATAAAAATTTAGCTTTTTTTTCTAATAAACTCATTCAAATCGGCATAAAAAATGCGAGCACTTTCTTTATAGCCTTGTAGAGTCTGATGTACGAGATCTGGACGAGCAAGCCCTCGTTGACGCCACTGTTTAATGACAAACTTACCTCCCATCGCCACTTGCCAGTCCCAAAATAAGGTTTTTTCAGATTTGGCAACTTGCTTTTGAATATTTATTACTTTTATAAAAGACTGAGGCATATCTGTTTCATTCGCCATTGTGTCTGGTGGTGTCATTATTAATATTGCCGCATTAGGTAATGTTTTACGAATCAGCCTAATATTATTCACTAAATTCTTTCGATATTGATTCACATCTAGTGTTTCATCAAAGCTTTCATTTGTCCCGTATTCAAGAATGACTAAATCACTTTTTGATACACCCAGTTCTTTAAACCAGTTTTGCCCCCACTTTTGCCAAATTGTTTGCTTAGCACCATTAGTAGCAATCGATGAAACAATAACTCCAGATCGTTGATGGTGAGTTAACCAAATTCCACCAAGTTCAATATCTTTTTGAGCTTTTATAACTAAAGGTAATTTAGATACAACTGTTGTAGTTTGCCAAATATTGGGTTTAGGCATATAACTTGAACTAAGTTTATTATTATTTGCATCATAAAGTGTTAGTAAGTTTGAATTGTTTTTAAGCGTCTTAAAGGTTAGCCTAACTTGCCAAGTTTGATTATTTAATTCGCGAGGTACAATTTGGATAGTGGATGAATCTTTATTGGGCTTAGCTATAAAACCACCCATAGGAAAATCTAAATTACTTAACGTGCGGCTACTTAATACTTCCCAATTATTGGATTTCCATGTCACTGCAGTATGGTTTTGTCCTTTTATAGCAACAGGCGTTATCCAACCAATACCTGCGTCACCATACTTTTGTTGCATTAATGCTCTAAATTCACCCGTAAAAAAGTCGGCTGCTGAATGAGAATCACCAAATTGAGTAATATTAACCACTTGATTAGCTTTTTTGTTATTCGCTAACAATTTTAAACGTTTAGCAAATTGTTTAGCATTAGGATCACCAAAATCAACGATAGCAGATACGCTAGAAGTTTTGCTTTCAGCAATACTACATCCAACAGTAATAGTTATTGTAATTACTGCTGTAATATATTTTAAAAATTTAATCACTATGGGGATCCTCTAATTCTTTATAAATTATTTTTTCCATAATGGTCTTTGCCAGAATTTTTTGGCCTGTTGGAGTAAAATGAATCCCATCATCAACCCTTACTTTAATTTTTGTTTTACCGGTTTCGATAAAATCACTGAATTTTTCGTACGTACAGCCTAATAATTCATTTGTTGTTAAAAAGTGTTGTTGAACTTTTTCTATTTCAGACTTATATAAGTTATTTAAGTAAACCATACCCTCGTTTAATTTTGCTTTGCGCATACAGGGAGCAGCAAGCCAAAGCACTTGAACATTATGTTCTATAGCACTATTTAAGATAGATTCAATACGCAAACGGTACTGCTCTTCCCACAATTCAGATTTGAATTTAGCATATTTTGCATACCCTTTAACAGGAAAATCCCAAGGGTCATTAGCACCAAGAAAAACAATAAGTAATTTAATAGAAGGATCAGCAATTAGATTGTCATTAATTGTTTTTGACCAATCAAAAGCACCTGGATAAGCAAGTCCAGTGCTTTGTTTGCTCAAATTAAGGCTTTCTATTTTATACTGCTTAAACAGCATTTTTTTAACATATGGTGCAACGCCTTGCATTAAAGAATCACCAGCAAAAAACACTTTATCATTACTCGTTAATACAATAGGTAGTGGTTCATGGGGTAACTCAATATCTACTTGCATAGTTTTAGGTTCATCTCGCAATACAAGCTCAGGAGCAGGTTTGTTTTGCTCAATAATGTCTAAATGTGTTTTTAAATCTGTGTCTAATTTACCATTTGCAATACTGTCTTGTTGTTCACTTTTTATGTTTATTTCTGTTTTTGTATTTACTTTTCGTATCGCTTCAATTTCATTACGTTGTTGTACATTTTGAAACCGAGGAGCGTTTAAGTTTGAGCCTTCATTTTCAACGATAGGCAACACAAAATCAACTTGTTGAAAATTTAACTCGTCATTGTTACTTTCTTCAAGCACCTGAGTGGATGTTTCTTGTACGAAAAACGTATTACTATCAAATAAATCAATATGATATGCTTGCTGGCAATAAATCAATATGGATTTGTAATAAAGCGCCATTAGTGCTATTGCAGTAATAAACAATGTTATCCATATATAACAGACAGATAAATGTTCAATAACAAGGGCAGAATGGAGACTGGTCTTTTTATTTTTTTGTGGTTCTTTTTTAAGCGTAATTTTATTCCGCGATTTATGACGTTGGCTTTTCAAATTTGATTTTGTTTTTTTATTATTTTTTGAAAACGATTTTTTATATATCATCATAATTAAAAATTAGCGTAAATAAAATTTGGCATACCTGATGGTGCAATATAAATAACCATCCATAAAATACAGATAAAAACAAAAGGCAAAAAAATACGAGGTATTCGGGTTAGTTGTATAATAAACCATTGAGTGAAATTTTTACACATTGGATAGGCAAAATAGATAAAACAAATAACGAGAAAATCCCCTGCATAAAGAGGTTGTATTGAAAAGTTATGCACTAATGCGGTTAAATATTCCAAGGCATCGGGCAAACTTTCGCAATAAAAAAAGAGCCATGTAAAACAAACATAATGCCATGTTAGCAATCGTGCCACCGTTGGCGAACGTCGTGTTATCCAATCTTTACCTAAATAACGGTCACCGATATTAAGTGCCACGATACCAATACCATGACATGCACCCCAAATAATAAAATTAATACCTGGACCATGCCATAATCCGGATAATAACATGGCAAGCATGACATTAATTTGCGTTTGAACAAGCCCTCGACGATTTCCACCAAGAGGGATATAAATATAGTCACGAATCCAACGTGACAAGCTAATATGCCAGCGCCCCCAAAAATCTCTTAAATTCAACGATAAATATGGCAAATTGAAATTAATTGGCAAACGAAACCCTAGCAATAAAGCAATACCTGTAACTAAATCAGTATAGCCTGAAAAATTCAAATAAATTTGCATTGCATAACCATAAAGCCCAACAAGCAAATCAATCACACTAAATTCTAATGGATTGGCAAAAATTGGTTTAACCCAATGTTCGCTAATTAAACCACCTACACAGTAAACCTTAATAACAGCAAAAATAAGCAATGTAAATGCACGAAAAGGCTCCAAAATTTCGCGAGGTTGGGCAACATTGATTTGTGGTAAAAAGTCTTTCGCACGGTTAATCGGACCTGCAATAATACTCGGGAAAAACGACAAAAATAAAGCAAAATCCCAAAATTTAGCAACCGGTAACTCTTTCTTCTTTACCGAAACTAAATAACTTACAGAATGGAAAGTATAAAATGAGATGCCAATAGGGATTAATAAAGTGATAGCTGGCAATAAAATAGGAAAATTTAATAAATTAAACAGATATTGCAGCTCATAACGAAAAAAATCAAAATATTTAAATAACGCAAGGTTAATAATTGATACGCATAATCCTAAAACAAGCCATCGTTTTGCATGACATTCCGATGCCGCAATCAACAACGAAAACAAATGAATCACACAAGTATAAATAAAAAGGATAAGCGCAAATTGCCAGCTATAACTACCAACAATAAGGTAACTTGATACTAAAAGCAGTCCATTTTGGATTTTAGGCGATAAACGACACCCCCAATACAGGGCAAAAAAAGCGATAAAAAGCAAACCAAATTCAATAGATAAATAACTCACGGTCACCCTTTTTTTACTTAAAACGTACGCCTGAAAATAAAAACACGCCTTATATCACTTAATTTTTGCTTAATCAACTAATTCGGATTGAGCAAGAACATTACAAATAATGAGTTCTTTATTCAATCCAGTAATTGTTAACAATTGGTTTCTTGCTTGCAACCATAAATTATAAAGCTCAGAAAGCTTCTCATTACTATTAGTTGCGAGTAATCGGACTAATGGTACTTGATCACGATTAACAATAAAACGGCCAACTTTTTGCTTAGCTTTAAGCGCATCACTTAATAATGTACAAAACCAAATAATACGTTCAATAAAATCTTCGTTATCAAAGGTTTTAGCCAACTGCCAATAATTATTTTGTGGTACAACTTCTAATAAATAGTTGCAAAACTCTTTTCGTTGTTGCCACTTTTCTGGCATTAATAGTGCAGCTGCTTTTAGTGGCGCATTTTCACTCAATAATAATGCTGAGGCAAGTTCATTATCGCTGTATTGTGGGCTGTATTGTTTTTTTAACCATTCAATAGATTGTTCCAATTTAGGAACAGGCAAAAAATAAGAAAAACATCGGCTATGGATAGTTGGTAATAAGTGGCTGTTATGATCGTCACTTAAAATAAAATACGTATTTTGGGGTGGCTCTTCTAACGTTTTGAGCAATGCATTGGCGGCAGCTTCAGTCATTAAAGCCGCATGTTTTATCCAAAGGACTTTATTACCGCCTTGTTGGGATTTTTCGTAAACTTTGCTGGATATATTACGGATTTGATCAATACCTATTGACTGCTTACCTTGTTCATTGGTTATTACATAATAATCAGGATGATGGTAAGACAAAAACAATTGGCAACTATGACATTTTAAGCACGGTTCTAATTGCTGTGAATATTGACATAATAAACGACTTGCAAGTTTTGAAACAAATTCGTCTTCACCACTACCTTGAACATAGTTAATTAGCAAAGCATGATGAGCACGCTTATGTATAATTCCTGATGCTAATTGCTGATAAGGTAACGAAAGCCAAGGATAGTCATTTAAGATCATTGAATATTAAACCTGTTTTGTTAACCATTTTGTTAAAATTTGTTCAATGTGTTTAGTTACATCGTCAATTGATTTTGCAGCATCAATAATTATAATGGTTTTGTCTTGTTCGGCAATTTCTAAATAGCATTGACGGATTCGTTCAAAAAATGGCAATGATTGTTGCTCAATGCGATCTAGTTCACCACGTGTTCTTGCACGCATCAAACCAATTTCAGGATCGATATCCAAATATAAAGTAAGATCAGGTTTAAAATTACCCAATACTTGTTCTTTTAATGTTACCATAAAGGCTTTATCCAACTGACGCCCACCGCCTTGATAAGCCTGTGTTGATAAATCATGACGATCACCAATAACCCACTTACCGGCTTTAAGTGCTGGTTTTATAACATTATCAATCAGTTGAATACGCGCAGCATATAGCATTAACAATTCGGCTTTATCAGTCAAAGGCTCGTTGTCTAAACCATTTTTAATTATATGACGTAATGCTTCAGCAATAGGTGTTCCACCCGGCTCTCGGGTAAATTGCAAATCGTCAATATTGTGTTGATTCAAAATGCGTGCAACGGTGTTAATAGCTGTTGTTTTACCAGCACCTTCAAGCCCTTCAATGACAATAAATTTGCCTGTCATGCTTAGTTCCTATTATTTGTTATGATACTTTTAAATATAACCAACACAGGGAAGCGTTTCCCGCTAAATTGCGTTATTGTACACTAATTTTTATTTTTTGGGATTACTACCCTAAATTTATCAATGTGTTATTCTTTATCTGTCGATTCTAACTTACCTGTAACACTCATTTTCGATTGCTCAATAAGTTGTTTTAATGTTTTATTATCGTTCTCATATTCACTAACAACAATTGGAACAAACTCAACTAATGCCGTAGAGGGATCGATATCAAACATGTCAATATCCGAAGTAAATTGACGCTTAATAAATGAGTAAATGGCTAAAATTGGGCGATTAATAAAATTAATATCTACATTACGTAATGTTCGCTCAACAATTACATATAAACTATCACCTCGACGATCTTTAACAGAAGAATAACGTGAAGATAAGTTAACTAAATTCTGCTGTTCTGTACGTGTCGCAATGAGTTGGGCATACTGTTCAACATGCATATCTACTTTGAAACCGATATTCAAATCAATACGAAAAACCTTATATGGAACTAACACTTCAATTTCATATTCGAATTGATATGGCTCATCCATACGGTTGATCGATATAAACCAATAAGTATCTGCTCGTTTTGGTTTTCGTTCAAATAGTGAGTAAGTTATTTTACTTTCAACCGCATGAGCGCTTTGTGCACGTGTTAAATAAAATAGATGCGTCGCTATTTTTTCAATACTTTTATCATGACTGACAGCAATAATTTTAGCCAAATAATCATCATCTAGTTTATCAAATGAGTTATGTTCACGCTTTAAATTTCTCCCTGTTATCCACGCATACATAATAATAAAAATAAAACCAGCTATAAGAATTGAGGCAAAACCACCATGAAAGAATTTTTGAATATTTGCGATAAAGAATCCACTTTCAATCAACATAAAAAAGAGGGTTAACGGTATACTATACCAAAGTGGCTTATTGTTCTTCATAAAATAGAAAAACAATAAAACTGTCGTCATCAACATACTCAAAGTAATTGCTAGGCCATAAGCTGCTTCTAAATTAGTTGATGAACGAAAACCAAGTACCATCGCAATACAAAGTGCACACAAAATATAGTTAATTGAACGAATATAAACTTGTCCTTTAATTAAGGTAGGATATTGAACGTGCACATATGGCCAAAGATCTAATGACATCGCCTCGCTAATGATAGTAAATGAGCCACTAATTAATGCCTGACATGCAATAAAGGCAGCACAAGTTGACATAATAATACCAATTAATCTAAACCACTCAGGCATTATCATGAAAAATGGATTGATATCAGCATTAATAAAATGAGGATTATAAATAACCCAGGCAGCTTGACCTAAATAATTAATAATTAAACAAAATTTTACATATCCCCATGAAATACGAATATTTTTAATCCCACAATGTCCTAAATCAGAATAGAGCGCTTCAGCACCTGTAGTACACATAAAAATAGCACCCAAAATAACTAAGGCATCTGGTGCTTCAATAATAAATCTAATGGCATAAACAGGATTAAAAGCAACTAAAACATCACAATGAGGTAATAATCGATATAGCCCTAATAGACAAAGAATGGTAAACCAAATTGTCATACTCATACCAAAGTATCTTCCCAATGCGCCAGTCCCTAAAGGCTGAATAACAAACAAGATAAGAATCAAAAACAGCGTGATCGGGATAATAGGTATATGAGGGTAAATAACATTTAATCCTTCAATAGCCGTAATAATAGTAATTGCTGGAGTAATGGCGCTATCTGCAAGTAAAGCCGCTGCGCCAATAATAGCAATAACAAATGTCCATTTATAGCGCCGACGAATTAAAGCATATAAAGATAAAATGCCTCCTTCGCCTTTATTATCTGCGCGCAATGTAATGATGACATATTTCAAAGTGGTTTGAATAGTTAATGTCCAAATCACACACGACACTGCTCCCAAAATATAGAATGGATTAGCCCACTGATTATCAGGTAATCCATGAATAATAGACTTTAAGACGTAGAGAGGAGAAGTACCAATATCACCATATACAATGCCGATAGCACTGATAATACCGACAATTCCAACTGGAATTTTATGATTTGAGTTGTTCATTTTAGTATGACTTAAAATTATTCTCAATAAGGCTCAGAATGATACTGCTAATCAAAATAATATACATAAGTTTTTTTGACAATTTACATTTAATTATCAATTACAGTAAAATTAGCAAAATTGCTCAAAATTTTTCTTTTCATTCTATCTAATAGTAATTGTTCATGAATAAATTAAAATCGTCAAAATATATTTATATGGTATAAATCTTTTAAAATTCTATAAGATACCTTGCTCGATATTAAACTTCCTTTTTCTTTGATTATCTATTTAATTACTTATTGCCTATGTATGGCCTCATTAAAATATGACGCATTTTTTGCATAGCACTGCAATATTAAAAGGCGATATTATGACTCAATTTAAACTGACGACATAGAATAGATTAATGCTTATAATAATCTAGTGAACAATAAGCCCACCAAACAATAACTAGCATAAAATGTAATACAACCTAGAGAAATTTATGAATCAACAAAATAACAATAATCACCTTGATGCTGTTCAAACCGATGTAAAGTGTCCCTGTATAATTGCTATTATGCACAAATTAGTTCCTTTTTCCATGATTTGGGTAAGTTTAATTTTAATGTATGGTGTAGTATGTATGCACACAAATACCCTTGGGCAAGATGAGTTTTATCGTTTTATCTTTTTTTTACGTAGTCCTGTTATTGTGGTGCTTAATTGTATTGCGTTGTTGGTTAGCGTTTTCCATACGATAAATTGGTTTAGGTTAATCTATAAAATGATTCCTAGTGCAATGTTTAATAAAAAATCTAACAGGTTATTACTGACTGTAGGGCTATGGACAGTTATGCTAGCTGTATCGATTTTTTTATTTTTACTTGTATTGAAATAAGTGGTATTGCATCAATGAAAAATGAACAAATTCAAACAAAAAACACAGATGGAAAAGTAATAAAAAGTTTATTTGCACTTGGAGGAACATGGGCTGCTATGTTTTCACCTATTGTGCTAATCATTATGACGTTTATGATTTCCTTTGGTGATGTAGCAACGCGATCTTATATTATTAAAATAGCCAATACAGAAATAGGCAAAGTCTTTTTATTTTTAATGATTTCGTTACCTATCTGGTGTGGATTACAGCAAATTCTAACTCTTTTGCATGAACATAAAATCCATCCCAAACACGAAAAGTTACTCACGTTTGGCTTAGCATTAGCATGGACATTACATGCTGTTTATATATTATTTATTCGAATGTAACGGATGTTATTTAGTTGTAAATAAGGAAGGAAATACAAAAAACATTAGCAATCAAATAACGTTTTTTGTATTTCTAAAGACTAATAATAAGTCAGTTCTCGACTCACAGATGTTTGTTTATCACCTTGATTATTTTTATTTTTTATTGCTGTAAGCCATTCATTTTTTTCATTAAAAGTTAAAAACTTAGTGACATAATGAGCCGATTCTTTACCTGCTGATAAATAAGAAGACTCAATGGTCGTTAACCGATGATGATCATCATACTGATACGAAAAATTACTCTCGTTTTTCATATTATTACTAAATTGATACAACACGTTAGCTAACTGTTGATCTCGATATGCAAAGGTATAACTTGAAGTTCCTTTTTGATCTGTGCCTGTGTATTGACCGTTCTCATCAATCTCTTTTAGTTGCCATTGTACATTTTTATTAATGAGGCAATGGTTATCGTCGTACACATAATTATCCGTTTCAATAAAAACAAAATCGACAGCTTTTTTGGTTTGCAGTGAAAAGACAATTTTACCTTGTTCATCGGTATTGAATTGGATAATACTATTGGTTTTGTCTTCTACATCTTCAATGATATTTTCCCAGCCCGATTTATTTTTTTGTAGATGTTCAGAATAAACTAGGATATTTTTATCTGAATAAAGGTCATAATAGCTTTGCGTAATAAGACCATTAGAATCATATTCTAATGAGTGCTTAGCTGTCGTACTATTTACATCACTACCCAATTGCGTCGTTGAAGTTCTAATATCTTGCTTGATTCCTTTTACAGGCGAATCAATATAATCCAAAATTTGAAAAATATAGTTATTTGCTTCAACTGTATTTTGAGCTAGATTTTCGCTACAAGTTAACGCTATCGCATTTATCGACATCAGTGATAAACAAGGTGTTAATAAAAAAAGTAATATTCGTTTTTGCATAATCGACCTGCTAAATAGATTAAAATATTGATTTAGATATTTATTTTTTACGCATTAACAGCGCATCGCCCCAATTAACCTTTTTGTCTGGCTCCTTATTTTGCTGTTGATGTTGTTGTGTATCATCGTTATGAGCAAATTTTGCTGTAGTTTCTACTTTTTCAGCTGTTTCAACCTTTTCCTTATGTATCAAGATGTTACTTTGCTTACGAGGTCGTCTATCTAAAAATGAAAGTAACGCCTTGGTGTATTCTTCTTCTGGAGAGTAGAAAACCTTTTCACGCGTACCTTGCTCAATAATTCGGCCATCTTTCATTACAACTACTTGATGACACATTGCATAAACTAATGCTAAATCATGACTAATAAACAAATAACTAAGCTGGTACTTTTCTTGCAATGACTTAAGCAAATGAATAATCTGTTTTTGAATAGTATGATCTAAAGATGAAGTCGGCTCATCTAAAATCAATAACTCTGGTTGTAAAATTAAAGCTCGGGCAATGGCTATACGCTGACGCTGACCACCCGAAAATTCAGTAGGATGACGATAACGCATTTCAGGATCAAGACCAACTTCTTGCATAATATCAATTAAGGCCTTTTCACGCTCATCTTTGCTTAGTTTTTTGTGTGTCATTAATCCTTCACAAATAATCTGCTCGACATTAAAGCGTGGGTTAAGTGATGAGAACGGATCTTGGAACACAACTTGAATGCGGCTACGAAACGGTAATAGTTTTTTGCCAGTTAGGTTTTGTATAGAATGGCTATCAAATACAATATTACCTTGTGATTTAATCAAGCGTAAAATGGCTAGTGCAACAGTCGTTTTTCCCGATCCTGATTCACCAACAATCCCAACGGTTTCACCTTGATGCACAGTAAAACCAATATTATTAACTATTTGTTTTTTTTGACTACTAAATAAACGCTTTTTGGCAATAACTTCAACACTCAGATGATTTACATTAAGCAGTATTCCAGGAGTATCAGGCAAAGGGGCCGGATCACCATTTGGCTGTGAATTTAATAGTGTTTGCGTATATTTATGTTCTGGACGTAAAAAGATGCGCTGCTTATTATTATATTCAACAATTTCGCCTTTTTGCATAACAGCTACTTTATCGGCCAGCTTTTTAACAATGCTAAGATTATGCGAAATAAATAGCATGCTCATATTCAGTTCGTTCTTTAACTCTTTTAATAACTGAATAATTTGTGCCTGCACTGACACATCTAAAGCAGTGGTGGGTTCGTCTGCTATCAATAATTTTGGATGGGTTAAAATTGCCATAGCAATCATAACTCGCTGCCTTTCGCCACCTGATAGCTGGTGCGGATAAGCCGATAATTTACTTTTTGGCTCTTTAATTCCCACACGATCAAGATATTGCAAAATCTCGCAACGCGCATCATTGTGACGCATACCACGATGTAATGCTAATACTTCATAAAGTTGTTTTTCAACCGTATGTAGAGGGTTTAATGACACCATTGGTTCTTGAAAGATCATGCTAATTTGATTGCCGCGTACTTTACGAAGCACTTTGTCTGGTGCATGCAATAAAGAGGCTTCTTCAAACAAAATATCGCCAGTGGGGTAAACCACTTGCTCTTTACCTAACAAACGTAAGATAGACAGCGCGGTAACACTCTTTCCAGAGCCTGATTCACCAACAAGAGCCAATGTTTCTTGCTCATGAATATCAAAACTAACATGATCCACGATGGAGGATGTAGTTTGCGTACCACGTCTAAAAGCAACACTTAAATCCTGAACGGATAATAAAGGAGAACTCATCGATACGCTCCTTTGTTTGGATCGAATGCATCCCTTACTGCTTCACCAATAAAAATAAGTAAAGAAAGTAACGTAGCTATAATTAAAAATGAACTAATACCAAGCCAAGGGGCTTGTAAATTATTTTTACCTTGCAGCAATAATCGACCAAGCGATGGTGAATCAATCGGTAAGCCAAAACCTAAAAAATCCAACGAGGTTATCGTTGTAATAGCTCCGCAGAGGATAAACGGTAAAAAAGTTAATGTTGCCACTATCGCATTAGGTAAGATGTGTCTAAACATGATGTTACTATCACTAACTCCCATTGCTTTAGCTGCGCGAATATAGTCAAAATTGCGAGTCCGTAAAAACTCGGTACGCACAACGTTGGCGAGCCCCATCCAACCAAATAAAACAGTAATACCTAACAACCACCAAAAATTAAGTGGCAAAACACTGGCTAATAAAATAATCACAAATAAATTCGGTAAACCACACCAAATTTCAATAAATCGCTGCCCTATTAGATCTACTGCTCCGCCATAATAACCTTGGATTGCCCCGATGATGACACCAATAAATGAAGTAAACAATGTCAAAAAAATAGCAAAAAACATCGAAATACGAAAACCATATAAGATATTAGCCAGTACATCAAAACCCGTATCGGTTGTACCTAACCAATGCAATGCTGAAGGCGGCGTCGGGAAAGTATTCTGCGTATCATAGATTAGCGTACTATAACTGTAGCGAAACGGCGGCCATAAAATCCAACCATTGGCTTTTATTTTATTTTGTATAGTAGGGTCAAGATAATTGGTTTGTGTTTCTAATTGCCCACCAAACTCTGTTTCTGGATAAAAATGAAAAATTGGTGAATAGTAATTATCCTGATATTTAATAAAAATGGGCCTATCGTTAACAATAAAATCAGCAAATAAGCTAATCACAAAAAAGATCGAAAATAACCAAAGTGAATAATAGCCACGGCGATTATGCTTAAATCGTTGCCAGCGTTGTTGATTAAAAGAATAATGAGTGGTCATCAGTTTCGAGCCTCAAAGTCAATGCGTGGGTCTATCATCATGTAAGATAAATCAGACAGCAGTTTTGTGATGAGTCCAACTAATGTAAAAATATAAAGTGTTCCAAAAATCACAGGGTAATCACGTTGAATAATTGCCTCATAACCCAATAAACCAAGCCCATTAAGCGAAAAAATGATTTCAATTAATAACGAACCGGTAAATAAAATACCGATAAAAGCAGCAGGAAAGCCCGACACAATCAGTAATGTTGCATTGCGAAAAACATGCTTATACATAATCTGCCTTTCGCTCAACCCTTTCGCTCGTGCAGTGATTACATACTGCTTGCGGATTTCATCTAAAAACGAGTTCTTTGTCAACATTGTCAAGGAAGCAAAACCGCTAATCGACATAGCAATAGTCGGTAAGCACATGTGCCATGCGTAATCTTTTACTTTGCCCCAAAAGTCAAGTTGATCAAAATTATTCGAAATAAGACCACGAAGTGGAAAAACATCCCAATAACTACCACCAGCGAACAACACAATCAACAATACAGCCAACAAAAAAGGAGGAATGGCATAGCCAATAATAATTAAGGTACTTGACCAAAAATCGAATGCTGAACCATCTTTCACCGCTTTGCGAATGCCTAAAGGAATTGAGATCAGATAAACAATTAAAGTGCTCCACAATCCCAATGAAATTGAAACAGGCAAACTTTTGACAATCAAGCCTAATACCGATTCACTTTTAAAAAAACTGTTACCAAAATCAAATAATATGTATTTTTTTAGTGTTTCGATATAACGTTCAAATATTGGTTTATCAAAGCCGTATTGTTTTTCAATCATCGCGATAACTTGTGGATCAAGCCCTCGAGATCCACGATAGTTTGACTCATTTTTATACTGCTGTACTAATGTAGATGAACTACCGCTCCCCGGCAATAGCCCTTGCCCGGCTTGCGGTCCATTTTCAATCATAGCAAGCGCCTGATCAACCGGTCCACCTGGTGCCACTTGCACAATAAAAAAGTTGATTGTTAAAATCACAAATAATGTTGGAATAATCAGTAACAATCGACGAATAAAATAATTTAGCATATTAATGTTCCCGATTTTTAGGCAGGTTAGCTGCTTTGTCTGCATCATACCACCAACTATCAATCCCTATCGAATAGGTTGGCTGTATAGCTGGTTGCCCAAATTTGTTCCAGTATGCATAGTACGATTTGCTATTATACCACATAGGAATCATTGGATATTCTTGCGTTAAAATCCGATCCAGCGCACGCCCTAATGGGACAAGTGCTTCTTGATTATCCACATTTTTAATAATTTCAGCGATAATACTATCGATAGCCGTATTATGTAAACCTGAAGCGTTCCATGACGAGTTAAGATACTCACTGCCCCAAAACATCGACAAACTAGAATTTGGATAATTTACAGCATAATAATCACGTGCAACCATATCATAATCACGCTCACGGACACGACGTAAATGTTGTGCTGAATCTAATAATGTGATTTTCATGGTAATTCCTAAACGGGCCAAATTCTGTTGAAATGGAACCGCATATTTAATATCGTTACCAAGATAACTGATCAACTCAAATTCAAACGGTTGTTGCGTTTTAACATTAATCAACTTACCGTCTTTAATCACCCATCCGGCTTGTTTTAATAATTCAGCAGCTTTTAATAAATTATCACGATTAAAGCCCTTACCATCACTTTTGGGAATAGAATAAGCATTCTTAAAAACGGCTTCTGGAATAATATGTTTATAAGGATTTAACCACTTCAATTCTTGCTCTGTCGGCTTACCTTTTGCCGCATAAATAGTGTTTTCAAAAAAACTATAAGGTCTTTTGTAACTATCATAATAAAAGGCATGATTTAACCATTCAAAATCAAATGCTAGTGTGATAGCTTTTCGCACTTTAATATCTTTGAATAGCTCTTTTTGTAAATTAAATGCAAGCCACTTAGTGTCGGTTGCTGTTTTAACCGATTTTTCTTGTTTAATAATATGGTTAGCATCAAAATATTTACCTTGATATTGAGTAAACCAATTTTTAGGTTGATCTTCATCGCGTAAATCATATTCGCCCGCTTTAAAGGCTTCTAACGAAACACTATTATCCATATAGTAATCAATACGCTTTTCATCAAAATTATCTAAGCCTTTATTAATTGGCAAATCGCGCGCCCAATAATTGGGATTACGTCGATAAACAACATATTGCCCCATTTTATAATCACTAATATAGTAAGGACCACTACCAACTGGCGGTGTGCTTAATGGCTCTGAAAAATCATGATTTTGCCAAAAATGTTTAGGGATAACTCGCATACTACCAACGAATGAAAGGAGCTTTTCACGATCTGACTCTGGAATATCAACCCTAACATGGTAATCATCTATCGCTTTAACCGTAACACCTTTATTATAAACACGATATTGAGGCACCCCTTCGGTCATAAATTTATCAAAAGTAAACACAACATCGTGTGCCGTAATGGGTTTGTCATCTTGAAAACGGGCATTAGGATTAATCGCCACTTCTGCCCAGCGATATTGATTAGAATAGGTAATTGACGTCGCAATAAGTGGATAAAAACTGGTAATATCATCCTCAGTATTAGTAAAAAGACTATCATATAGCTCCCCAGAATTACGTTCAGGTGCACCACGACTAGCAAAGCGATTCAAATTATCAAAAGAGCCAATTTCGGCCAGTTTAATCACACCACCTTTTGGCGCATTAGGATTGACATAATCAAGATGTTGAAAATCATCTGGATACTTAGGGTGACCGGAAAGTGAATAGATAGTCTTATGATAAATTTCCTCATGTATTGGGTGTGGACCAACAATATCAATTTGCTTAGTTTCAGGTAATTGAGTTAGGGGATTAACACCCACTTCGACCTCGGTTTGAGACTCTGTCTGAAGAAGCACTGGCTGTTCTTCATCAGCAAAAACAGGTGCAGAACAAATGACCATACTGCTTAAGCAGCTCAAGATAAATAATACTGTTATAGGTTGTTTAATTCGACTATTCATCCCAATTCCATTCCTGCTCTATTTAACAATAGCATAATGATGTAACTTCTTATTGATTATTAAAAAATCAGTCATTCAAGGCAAGCCTCAACTAAGTTGCCTATTTTGCCAAACTTCAACTAAATGAGCAAAACCTAATTAATAAGACGAAGATAAAATAAGATTGCTAGCTAAAACACGCATTTCATAAAAAACCAAACAACACTACGCATTGTTAACTAAACTCAAAATATTACTTATTGCCGTTTTTGCTTGATGGCTGTTTTTCCAACAAGTTGAACCTGTTAATAACGCACCTTTATTAAGGATTTCATCTAAACTAGCATTACGCAATTTATCGAAAGAATCGAAGCTCATCTCTTCAAGTCTTTCAATAATTTTGGCACCCACAAATTTAAGCTCCATCAATTGCTGTCGTTCTGTTTCTGTAAAGGCCATATTATTCTCCTTACATTATATTGAATATAATTTTAAACTGATGCATTTAGCTTTTTCCACTTTCTGATTTTTGCTCTAAACGATTTAAAAGGCGCCACAGAATTAATATGGATAAATCGAGCAACAGTCCAAGATTCAGGATAAGGTGTAGTCCAATTACGGCTATCTTTTATAAACAAAGTGTCTTCGTTCAAAGATTGAATCCAATCATTCCAAATGGTGATTTGCTGATTAAATGCTTGAATTAATGCCTGTAATGATAGGTATTGATATGTTTTATAAAATTGTTGATACAAATTACCCAATTGATTCCATTTGTATCCAGAAGCCGGTAATTCAGGTGTTTTACCAGCAAGTTCATCATCATCCCAAGATTTCACCAAATTAAGCCAACCGAGTTGATAAGCAATCATTTGTGCAGGAGTACGATCAACGCCCTCTACCAAAGAGTCTTTTTGTGATTCAGATAAAACTATAAACTCATCAATAAATAGCTTGGCCGTTTTGTTTATTTCATCTAATAACTGCTGTTTAGTTGCATAAGCCATGTCACCTACTTCTTATGAGATCATTCATATCTTTAAAGATAACATAAAATCAATATCTTATCTAAATATTTTTAATGAAATCTCTGTTTTTATTTTTCTTTGTTTTTGAAATATTTCAATTCTTCATCGATAAAATATCGTACTAGATTTGCATATAGATCTTTGATGATTTCGCCATTAAGTCCTAATTCATTCGACCATTGTTTTCGTTGCTCTAGCATACTGTCAAAACGTTCTTTGGCTTGTACATCAGTGGTATTTTTTTTGAACTTACTGGCAGCTTTGACGTATTCAAAGCGTGTAGCAAGCAATTTAATTATGGAATGGTCAATCTGATCTATTTCGGCACGAATGTGGTTCATATTCTCACATTTGTTTGGCGCTTGGGTAGGTTTATAAGTCACGATTTTATACCTTTTGTTTATTTAACTTTTTATATCCTATCACTATTAGATTATGCACAAAAGTATCACTTAGTAGATGTCATCGTTGCACTATATTTATATATACAAAATTGATTGTGCACTTTTAATAGAATTGAGTTTAATATTTGGAGATATTCAATAATTAATTGATTTTTTTATTTATTAAATCAATTTCGTTTTTCATTGATAACCACTGAATAACACAATAATATAACTAAAAATTTTGGTCATGCATCTGCTAACAAATACTTCGAGAATTTTATATACTTTAAGTGGGTTTTAAAGAATCTTACAGAATATTGAGCCAAGGGAAACAGAATAATATAGATAAACACACTGAAAATACTGGAAGATTAACTTTTAAAAATCGAATCGTATACCTAAACGTATACCTAAAACAAAAAGTGACCCCCAAAATTAGGTATTTTAATCTTGTCACATTGAAAGGTTAAAAAAATTGGTTTTAGAATTTTGACGGTGTAAAAATTTATCTAGGTGAGCGGTATCCGTTAATTATGTTTTAGATTTTTTATACCTCCCCCCATAAAAATAAAATTTTATAAAAAAGTGTTCACGGTGTTCACTACTTGCTTGAATCCTTATTCTAAAAGGGTTTGAGCGGTGTATACTTGAATATTTACTATTCACAAGTGTACACTTTAGGTGTTCACCACAAGATAAATAATGGATTAATTTAGATCTAGCTATATATGTTTAGCTAAATATTCCACCATTTCTTTATTATTTAAAAAAGAATAAAATCTTTTTGCTAAGGCTTTTATTCTTGTATATCGTTTTTCTTCACTAAGTTGTTTTTCGGCACAATAACAATTAAGACCATCATACATATCAAAGTAATCATAATAGATAAAAAGCCAATAGTGCTTTATTCGATGAAAATATCTGTTTCCAAATTCTATATATTTAAATACAAAACTATGAAGAAGATCGCCAATATCTTCTAAACTATTACATATCATAATTTTTTGGCTAAAAAGTCTCATGAAAACTAAACAGCTATAATTAATGCTTGGTATAGAAATATTTTTTTCGGAAAGATATCTTTTTAAGTACGTCATAACCTCATCGCTATCTATTTTTTTATCAAGTCCCAAAGAAGCAATAATCAATAGTATTTCTGAATCATCACCTTGTATAACTTGTTTTTCAGCCCAATCAATTATTAGGCCACTAGAATAAAAATATTCTGATGGTGAACCATAATATTGATTAAATCTATAAAGCGATAAAATTTCATCGAGAGATAAATTACTCAATTTTAAAACCTTTTATTTATAAGAAAATACCCATTTAATGTATCTTATCTTACATAAGCGAACAACAAAAAACCGCCCAAATTAGGCGGTTCATAGGTTAACAAATATTAACTACGAGCTACTTCTTCAGCTTTTGGTATCCAATCTTTGTCAGAATTTGTGTGCAAGTGTACATTACAATTTAACTGAATAGCTCTTTTTTAAAGATGTTTACTATTTGGTCTTCAACATCTTCAAAGCCTTTATTTAAAAAGTCCTTTTTAGCGGTAGAGCGCTTAAACTTCATAGGATGGTTTGGGTCAGCAACATACGCGGCATAAGCGGCAGTATAGCCAACTCGTCCAGTTATACGGGTGCCATTTACGACTACTTCTCTATACTGCGAATTAACTAAGTTAGATGTGTCGATTGGGGTGTAAAGCGCTGCTTGGTTAGCTCCAACAATTATCGAAACATGCATCGCTTTAATTGCTTTAGTTTTGATTATGTTGTTTACGGTGTTATCTAAACCTTTTATGCATCCTCTAACACCTTTTACTTTTATTGCCATTCTTAGTCACCAGTAGTTAATGTAGGTTATTTTATTCTTGTGCAGACAGTTTCTAGTTTCGTTCTAAGATCAATAATGTTGGTGTCATTGTTAATATTCTTTATTTCTGTTATTAGTACTGTTTTAAATGTGTCTTTATCAATTGCCTTTATAGTATTCACAATATGAGTTTTATAAGTATCAGATATTTCATCTTTGGATAAATCCGCTTTACTTAGGTCAATAATAATATTTCCTCTATCTTTACTTATTTGATAAAGTTCATTATTAATTATTCTGAATGTTGTAGTGTCCTCAATTGATGACACCGAACTCCCAAAATCTTCATTAGCTCCGCTATTCTGCCTTTGATACTGGTTATCAATACAGCGCCAATCACCTACAAGATATTCTTTAGTAACTTTATCATCACCACAACCAGTTAAAGCGATACTAACTAGGCTAATTATCAAGATTCTTTTCATACCAACTCCTATATATTATTTGAACTAATAGTAAGAGACTTATTATCCAAGCGCAATAAAAACCGCTCGAAAGCGGTTTATATCTTCCTATTCTACGGTGAACAGATTATATAAAACATAGCCTTTTGTTTTAACTAAATTTTATCCATTTTTTCGAAAATAAACCTTTTTTCTAGCTATTAAATTAATCTATATTTTTCAATGGATTAAAAACGCGATTAAAAAAAAAGGGTTGTTTAGTTTAACTCCAAAAACGCCAGAAAAACTTTAATAAAATCAATATCTTTCCTGACTGGTTTTTGGGGTAAAAATATGAAAATTCATTTATAAAATCAACGACGATTTAGCAGCCCTCCTGGTCTTTGTTCTTTCATAATCTGCGCACGGATAGCTTGCTCAATGTTTTTAGCTAGCTGCTGTCCGTCTTGTTCAGACATGCCACCGTTTCCGTCTAGATGAATCGGTGTATTAAATGTCATGTTTATTACTGAACCGCCACCTTTACCATTAGATGTAATTTGGCGATTGCTTAATACTTGTCCATTTTCGCCCGGTATTAGATATTGCTTTCCGCCAGCAACTAGAATTTCAGGTTTTCCGCCCTCTCCAACCCTATACATTGAGTTAGCATCTACTGGACCGCCGTTTTTACGAGCACCAGCTATACCCAACGCTTTCATTGAGCCAATAGCTGTTGCATACGATGTTGCGCCTGTAGTTGCTGCCGCGCCCTGCGTTGCGATTGAAGCATACATAGCAGCAGGTTGATATGCTGCTGCTAATAACGTAGCTTCGGATACTTGAGCCGCCGTTGTTGCTGCTGATGTCGTTTTTGCTACAATTGCGTTCTTGACGTATTGCATACCCATCTGAACCAATGAACCGATAGCTTCGTTCAAAATCACATTAGCAAAGTTTTGCATTGCTTGTGTTGCTGTCATCGTACCTGACATCAGCCCCGATATCGTACTTGTTGCGCTACTTGCTAATCCCTCCAATGATGACGCTAAAAACTCGTTAGCATCACTTTGATTTCGCCATATCTCCCATTGTGCATTGATACGATTTTGTTCGTACTGATGATTAGCTGCTTCACGCAATGCTATTGCGTTTTCTTCTGTAATCCATTTTTGATTTTCGAATTCTTGGATTAAAGCAAGTTTTCTATCATTTTCATTTTTCAGGGCTTGGACAGGGTCAACTTGTGCTACAGCGTCGTCAATTTTAGATACAACAGCGTCAGACTTAATTTTAGCCATGTTGATTTGATGCTGTTTTTCTAGTTGTTCCAGCTTAGCGTTGTATTCAACTTGTTTAATTTCGCCAAGCTCGTGTAGTTTATCTAGCGATTCTTTCGATTTTTTGAATGAATCTTTTTCAATATCAATTGGGCTTTTTAATGAACCAAGCTCTTTATAAGCTTGCGATGCCTCGATTAGCTTTCTAAGTTCTTCAGTTTGTTTTGCTGTAACTTTGCTACCCATTTTTTGTGTGATAGCAAGTAATTCAGCTTCAACCGTCATACCCTTAGATTCGAGTTTAGCCACTTCTAGCTTGTCGCTAAGCTCTTTGACTTCTTCGGCGTATGATTTTGTTGTGCCTTTTTTATTGCTTGCTTTAATTTTATTGTTTTCCGCTGACAACGCTCTTAATTCTGCTATCAACGGCTGTAAAGCAACCGCTTGGTCATTTGTTAACTTAGTAAAGTTGGTTTGACCAAGTGCCAGCGCTACTAAGTCTTCCCTATACTCATTAGCTCTATCACCCAACGCCGAATAAAGCCCGTCCAAGACAAATGCCGCTTCACTATTTTCTTTGGCTTTCAACTTAGCAATTTCAAGCTCTTTGGATATGCTCGCAAGCTTTTTATCAATTTCTGATTTTGATGCGTCATCCCAGTTTTTTGCTAATTCCTTACCATTATTTACAAGCTTTGGTCCTATACGGGAAGCTAGTATGTCTTCAACTTCTGCTATTTGTTTTTGGGCTGCCAATATTCCGTCAAGAATTTCTTTTTCTTGTTCACGCTGTTTATTCCTAGTGACAAGAGCTTTATTTATTCGTTCTTCATTTGAGTAAATGCCTTTACCATCCAAGATATCTTGTGTTGAATTCATTTGGACGCGTAATAACTTCAACTGCTCTTGTGCATTTTTTATATCTTTGACAGCTTCATCTTTAATAACAACTAATTTTTCATCAGCGAAAGAATTAAGCTGTTCAGAAAGTGCTTTCACTTTTCCAGTTAAACCAACAGCTTCTTCTTTTGCATTTTTTGCCTTTTCATAGAAATGGTACAGCGACATAGCCGCCAACATAGCAGCGCCAGCAGGTCCACCTAACAAAGCCATAGCTGACCTTAGACCATTGGCAGCTAAAGAAGTTGTTTTTATTGCTGTGTTTAGCTGTGTTTGCGCTGCTGCATGTTTGTTTGTTGCTGTAGCTAACTGGGCTTCAACCGCGATAAGCTGTTTATTTAATGATGTTTGGGCGCGTAAGCTATTACAATGCGTTTGAGCTAGAATAATATTCTGCTTCTGAACTTCTAACGCTCTGATGTTCTCGCTAATTCGCTCTATTTCGGCTTGAATTAAAACTTTTTCAGCTTGTGCTTGTCGAATATTTGCAATTGTTTGTTCGGCGCTCTGTTTAGTCACGCTAGCTAGCGATGTGATATATTTACCCGCATAAATAGCCGCTAAAGCACCCACGCCCGTCATTAAAATATCAACATGCTGAGACATCAAAATAAGCGAATCAACTAAAACTTTTGTTGCGCCAGTTGAGTTATTAAGCTCACCAAAGTATTTTTTAAGATTATTGGTAACACGGTTAATACCATCGGTTACTGTGTTGCGCATATTATCAGCAAGCGCAGCAGTTTCTTCTTGTGCGGCTATCATAGCATCGGTAAATTCCGACATAGATAACTTGCCATCAGTTGCTAGCTGTCTTACATACTGTTCAGTTATTTTCTCTGCTTCTTTTGTTGATTTTGCATTCTTTTTGAGATAATTAGTTAACGTTCCTAATACGCTAGGCATTGCGTTAAAAACAGACATTGCTTCAATGCCTGCAAGTTTCCCTTTCATCTGCGCTTTGGTAAGAGCGTTGATAGCTGATTCCGCACCGATTGCGCTTGTTTTATTGATGGTCATCAAGTTAGATAGTGTATCAATATAAGATATTGTACTTTGTGTACTATAACCTAGCTCGCCCATTGAATTTGAAAGGCGAATATATAGCTCAGATGTTTCTTCAATTGTGCGACCATTTCGGTCTGATGTGGCTAAAAGCTGGTCTAAAATGTCTTTAGTTTGTGATGCTGTAGCCCCAGTGTTTTGTATACGGTCTTCTAGCTCGTTCCAGCTTTGAGCGTATGCAATCACGGTGCTAGAAACAAGGGCAGCAGATACAGCCTTAGCAATAGTAGTAAGCTTACCAAGTGCTCCTCCTGCGCTTTTTGCTGAGGATTCTAATTTATCTATGCCTTTTGATGCTTTCGCTCCACTATCACTTAATTCCTTAAGTTCTTTTTTGGCTTTGTCAGTTGCTTCTAGTAAGTCTTTTAGTTCTACGCTGCAAGTAATAGTAAAATCCTTATCTAGTGATGAGTATTTTGCCATATAATGACCTCCTAATGATAAACGCGCGTTGGGGTTTGTAGTAATGATTGTTCGGTATATATTTTTATAGCGCTATTCCCCCAGTCGGTTATATGCCAAGGTTTACTATAAAAATTAATCATATCTTCGATAAAATGAAATGGGTCAGATTTTCTACCGTTTTCTGTACAAAATAGCGCTAGTTCAACTAACCCCGACGATAAGTGTTCTTTTGTGATAGTTCCTGTATAAGTGTCGCCATCGTTAACAAAGGTAAATACGGTATTACCTTGTTTAGCTATCATTTCATTAACATAAGTTTCCGCTATAGCGTCAGCAAGTGATTTCAATGATTTCATTTTCTTTTATACTCCTTTAAGTTTTGGTTCTTCGGCTTTGGGTAGCCAATCTTGACTAGTATTGATATTAAGCTCTACGTTGGTCCTCATCCCTTTATTTGCTCTTTTACGCATGTAGTCTTTACCGTTTTCTTTCATTGCATAATTAAGCGATGTGCCAAATTGCGTTAGTGATAGCGGATTGTTTAAACCAGTATTGCGGATGTATTCAATATAAGCATGATATAAATATTTTCGGGGGTTAAAGGGCATTATTCCCATATTGCCAATAAACATACCATTGGGATAATCAAGCGCATCAAGATAACTACAAAAATCCACCAAGTGGTCGGATTCGCGTTTAATCGCCGTCGCTTCGTCTGATTGTTGTTGCTGGTGTAGTCTTTCTTTAGCTTCTGCTGGACTGGTAAACTCATTTAATAGCAACCTCACAATTGAGGGGAGCTCTTGCTCTATTTTGCTAACCAAGTTTAAATCTCGCTCTTTTTCAGGGATGACCTCGCCAAAGTGAAAGATAACCCTACGCCGTGATATACCGCCATTTCGTTCGTTAAATCTCATTGCCTCGTTATTGATAACCAAGACTACCGCAGGGATTTTACAAGAATAGGGTTGCTTGTGTTTTGGGTCTATTGCGACTTCATCACCGCCAGTAATTGCTTTTAATCCTGCTCCACTGCCCATATAACGCGGTTGGTCGGGTAATATGACTAATGAGTAACCCACGATTAAGGCTCTGTCTCTTGCCTTTTCTAATGCGTCCATAGTACCTATTACAGTATTGTTTTTACCTGATAACATCGTCGCAATTTCAGCAAAAACACTTTTACCGCTACCGCCTGCGCCTGTAACCTCTAAGAATAATTGCCAGTCATGACGATTAGCCAATATCATATATAGCGCAGCTAAGATATTTTTTGCCTTATCTTGATTGCCTGATGCTCTTTTTAGCCATTTAGCGAAGTTGGGCGCGTGAGTATCAAAAGATTCCTTTTCTTTGGCAGGGTAGTAATCAATATCATTACTGACTAATAGCCAATCTTGCTTATTGTGAGGTCTAAAGGTTTGGCTTTTTAGCTCATATACGCCATTTTTAAAGCAGATTAAATCTTTCTGAGGTGTTCCCATTATCGGCAGTGATAACCTGAGCGATTCAACCGCTGAGCTAATTCGCATAGGGTTAAAAGGTTCGCCTGATTGGGTGAATAAATCGGCTAGTGTTCGCATTAATAGTTTATCGCTTATAGGTTGCCATGCGTTATCTTGATAGTGATAGATTTCATCGGTAGTAAGATTAATCGCAAGGTTATTATCATAATATTGATTGAGCAGTTCAGCGCGTTGGCTTGATGCCATTTGCGATAGGTTCATACTTGATAACTCGTTTTGCATGTTAAGTTTTGTCACGGTGGGTAACTCTGGTTTTATGAGGTTTTTATTAAAATGAACCGAAGCGTTATCGCTTCCAAATTGTTGTCTATAATCGTCCCAATCACATTTATAATCTGTATCAGGAACGGAGTAATAACCATTTACCGCTTGGGCTGCCTCTATTGCTTTAGCTAAGCCCGTATTCGGGCTTTGGCCAATATCGTTATCACCTGCGATAATGATTTTAGCGGTAGGGTTTAACTCACGAATGTCTTTAGCTACATGAATAAGATTGCCTGCGTCAATGGCGGATATAACAATAGCCTGATGGCGGAATTCCGCTATCGATATCCCTGTGGCTAAACCCTCACAGATAATAATTTCATTATGTGTGAGCAAATTTGCGCACACCTCGGCAGGTCTGCTCAATATTGAGCGCACTAATATAAAAGCACTTTTTTTATTTGAGCCTTTCATTAAGTGCTTACTGCCGTCTGATTCGATAAACTGTGCGCCTGCGTATTCATTATGAAGATTCAGCATGGGCACAAAAATGCGCCCGTTATCTAACAAGGGTAAATCAAAGGTTAACCCTTTCTTGGTCAGGTATTGAGATTGCCCTAATGTTGCTTTAGATAGCAAATACTCGACCTTTTTACATACAGGATTATCTGGTATGTTATCGTTATGTAATTGTTTTGAATCTATGTTATTAAATGCGATATTTTCCCGTATTTGGTCATTCTGATTAGACAGATTTAAACACTCCGCTACTTTATTTGATGCTTCTTTAGCGTCATAGTGATAATAGTTCTTGATAAGCTCTAAGCCGTCACCACTACCGCATTGGTTACAGATGTAAGTACCTCTACCATTTTGGTTATCAAATCTAAATCTATCCTTACCCCCACAAACAGGGCAAGGGCAATGCTTGCCATTACCCACCTCAATACCTAATGATTGAAAGACATAATCCCATTTACTTACAGCTTGGGCTGTAATTTCATTGATTTTCATTACATCCCCCTTAATGAATTACCGCGTTAGATTCAGCTTTGATATCTTCGGCCAAATCAATAAATAACGTTGCAAGCATTTCTTGCCCGAATTGCGTTAGTGCCATAGGTTTATCGTCACTTTCGGCGTACATCTTTTTTAATAGCCCATAGGTGCGGTTTAACCCCTCACTTTCGCCAAAGTCTTCAATCAAACATTCTTCAAGACTAACTTTTAATCCTAAAACAATTAAATCTTTATCAATATCAATCTTGATACCCTCATGAATAAACACCTTGGCATCATTTTTATTGATTTGCTCAATTAAAAATAAGCCTGCGATAATCACCATGGTAGAATCAACGATACTATGGTGAATTGCTGTTACTTCTTGCTGATTATTCATGATTTACCCCTTAATTTGTTCCATGTATCGCCTAACTTCGGGCGGTAGTCGTTTAGTAACATCAGCGAGCAGGCTAGGGATTTCATCCTTGCCAAAAGAAAGTAGTGCTACATATTTGCCATTTTTAAGCCTTAATGCGGTAATAGTGCTGTCACCGTTATGGACAAAATCAAACTCTTTCATTCTTTGTCTCCTTGCGCTCGGTTTCGCTTCTAAATAGCTTTTTAGAATCGTTAATCAAGTCTGATACAGCATTAAGGGCATAGGCGCGTAACTCATCATTAATTGGTATATCAGAATCGCAATCCACCATTAAAAGCGTGGCGATAGCGTTGGCTTGTCCTAGTTTTGTATTGATAGTATTTATTGCGTCCAGTGAGATATTAGCCATTATTCTTATCCTCCGTTAACCCATACTCTTGTAACTCATCAAAAGCTTGCTCTACCAAATCAACAATAACCCACAGTAAATTACTCATATCGGCTTGCTCAATAAAAGGCTCGTCATATCCTGCATACTTGTGATTAGTGTTGTCTAAGGCGATTTTAGCCATGCTCCGAACTTGAATAAGTTTAGATTCAACATTACAAATTAACTGATCGTTATTCATGGCTATAACCTCCAAAGCTTCTAGTGTCTTCAATAACTGGATATAAGCGAATTCTGGCAATAAAGATAAGGGATGATTTGCCTAGGCTCTTGCGTGCTTGGCGTTCGGTTGTTGCCGTTGTTTGGACTACTTGAGCCGTTGATAGGTCATAAAATTTATATAGTTTTTGAGTGGATATAATAGGGGTAGGGATAGTAGTCATAGTGACAGCCTCCAAGTAATGATTTACATAATCACCGCTAGAGGTTCCAATCTCGTTGGCGGTGACGTTAGCAGGGTTGGAACTACTGGTTACTTGGTGACCCAGCCATCCTTTCGGATGCCCCACTAACGCCACCATAGAAGAAATATTGATAAATAGGTGTGCGCAAGCATTGACACAAAAAAAGACGCTTTGGGCGTCATGTGTCGCCAAGTAACTGTTCAGGGTTCCAATCCTGACCTTAGATTTTGCTAAGGCGCTATCAATATAGCCCGAATGATTGAGATTGTGCAAGTGTTTTTTACTTGATTTAGATGGTTTGGATTGTCTTGCGCATAGGTGTGCGCTATCATAGCGGTTAGCCATAATCATTACCTCTGTTAATGTTATTGTGGTTAGATGCCTCGATAGTGTTACAGCACTTCGGGGCATTGCTTTTTTAAGATAATTTCCCATATAATGGTAACTACCTTTTAAGTTTAATTTATCATAATGGTAACTACCAATGCAAGAGAAAAAAGATAAAAAGTCTTTTGAGCGTTCTAATAGCACAACTAAACATATTCGCTTTGAAGATGATTTACTGGCACAGATTGATTTATCGGCAGGCAAAGGCAACTTTAGCGCATGGGTTAAGGATGCTTGTCGCGAAAAACTAGCTAAATTAGATAGGAAATAATCTGTTAACTTAATACCACTGATTGGTGGTATTTGTTTTCCCATTCTCCTTTTTATGGACTCAAGAAACCTACTTTTAAAAAAACACCCCATGCAATGATTAGTACGCATTAAAAAAACGGTTTTCACTGCGTACTTAGTGCGTACTTTTACACTTGTTTCCTTTTTGCTTTCCACTGTAATAGGCTTTTTTGACTGGAAACTAGAATTATTGCCAACCAAGAAGAATGATTTCACCTTTTGGATGGCGTTAATCCCGTCAAAATAGCAATTTAAGCGATTATTTAGGGCTTGGGTATATGAACTGCCCCCCAAAAGTTGGATTGTTTAAATCTACTTTTGGGAACAAAATTATGGCAAAAAAATATACATTCGATTTTAAAA
>NZ_WTFC01000050.1:0-7679 GCF_009795795.1 Gilliamella sp. Pas-s95
ACGCAGCACAAACTCGCCAAACATCCCTGTTTGGCGTGCTAACCTCGCTCTGTTGTCGGCACATTCTGACGCCGGAATAAGACAACAACATAACCATCGTTTTTGGGAAGATATTATGTTTTTATTGTTATATTATTGATTTTATTTGAATTAAACGCCTGTGCAGCGTTAAGGACGCTAGCTTTGCAGAATCTGACGGCGAGCAATTTCTAAACCGCCTGTACGGCGTTAAGGTTTGGGGTTCCGCCTGTGCTAATTGGGCATATTTTCTAAACCGCCTGTACGGCGTTAAGGTAGAACTCAAGATTTGATAAATCTTGCTGTATAAAGATAAACAACAATTTCATCTTTGAAAACCCTTTTTTTGAGATGTTTTTTAATGTGTTGATTTTATTTAATTTTAAATTGTCGTTAAAAAAAGGGTTTGGAGCGGTTAACTTGCTGTTATTGGGGCGCTATTCGTGGTTTTGTTGATTTGTTGTATGTCGGCGATTTGCTTAGGTTGTGTAAGTGATTGATTTAGCTTAAAAAACAGAAAAACAAAAACTTCAATAAAATCAATACCTTTCCTGACCACTTTTTGGATGATTAGATGCCGTTATTAAAGCGTTTTTGTCCATGGTTTGATCTATTGTTAGAAAGCGGCTCTTTGTCTAGATTGTATAAGCGATTAATTTTTCATTAAAATAATAAAAATACAATGAAATTAATGCCATAAATATTTTTTATTGGTAGTTTTCTTTTCTTACTGCATTTATATTATTTATACAAACGTTACTTCCTTGCATAAATCTTTTTTTCTGAATCAGGAACCGGTTCGCCAACTTCCCTTGCAATTAATTCGAATTTGTTTTCGATGACATTTTTATAAAAGATATCAATAAACTGTTGAAAAGCTAGAAAGTTATTTTTGATTTCGGTGCTTGATGATGGTTTTTGTTCAATAGAAAAATCAAGTATTGTGTCTTTATCGCCAATATTTTCAATATTTAATTTGATACGGATACAATCCAATTTAATAGAGTCAAGAGTATGGATAAAGAAGATGTGGATTCGTTGTAATGGGATTACCGTTGTTGGTCGTATTTCAGATGATAGGGTTAGGTTGTGTTCATCAATGCTGATTTGTAGGTTTTCTTGCTGTTTTCTTGCTGTTTTTTTACTGTAAGATAAAAGCCTAATCGAAAAGCCGCCGCGGTGATTATGAGATACCCAACACAGATGCCTACTGGCACCATCCAATTTTTTGAAGTACAAATTAATAGAAGATAAATAAAAATTGCTGTTGGTATGATAAACATAAATATAAGAAATAACATTTGGATAAAAGTGGAAAAGCCTTTATCTGCAGCGTTCACGGTAAATTTGTGGTTATGGTTCATTAACCCACCTAGATATCCTATCCTGATTGTTTTTTAACATTATAAATTATAAAAAATTGTTTTTTTTATATAAAAAATTAAAATTATTTTTATTTTCAGACGGTTGTCATGGTGTTTATTTTAGTGGCATAAAAAAACCGACCATAAAGGCCGGTTTGTTGTTTGATGGTTAATTACTGTTTAGCTTCGATGTTATCGCCAACTAAATCTAGATGAATGGTTTTACCCGGGACTAGTTTGCCAGACAGTATTTGCTGTGCCAATGGGTTTTCGATCTCTTGCTGGATCGCTCGTTTTAGTGGTCTTGCCCCATAAATTGGGTCAAAGCCGACTTTAGCAAGTTGTTCCAACGCTGTATCCGAGATATCCAATTGGTAACCACGTTCATCTAACCGTTTTTCAACGTGTGCTAATTGAATTTTTGCAATCGCTTTGATATTTTCTTGGCCGAGTGGATGGAAGACCACTGTTTCGTCAATACGATTGATAAATTCTGGTCTAAAGTGTTTAGCAACAACTGTCATCACTAGCGCTTTCATTTCGTCATAACTTAACTCAACTTGACCTTGAATTAGATCAGAGCCTAAGTTTGATGTCATAATTATGACAGTATTACGAAAATCAACCGTGCGACCTTGGCCATCGGTTAAGCGTCCATCATCCAGAACTTGCAATAAGATATTAAAGACATCTGGATGCGCTTTTTCGACTTCGTCAAGTAAAATAACTGAATAAGGTCGACGTCTAACTGCTTCTGTTAAGTATCCACCTTCTTCATAACCAACATAACCCGGAGGTGCACCAATTAAGCGAGCAACAGAGTGTTTTTCCATAAACTCTGACATATCTATACGCACCATAGCATCTTCGCTATCAAACATAAAGTTAGCCAGTGATTTGCAAAGCTCGGTTTTACCTACCCCTGTTGGTCCTAAGAATAGGAACGATCCAATTGGTCTATTTGGATCAGAAAGCCCTGCTCGGCTACGGCGAATCGCATTAGCAACCGCTAATACCGCTTCATTTTGGCCAATAACACGTTTATGCAAAGCATCTTCCATATGTAATAATTTGTCTTTTTCGCTCTCAAGCATTCTAGAAACTGGAATACCTGTCGCTTTAGATAGCACTTCGGCAATTTCGTTATCGGTCACTTTGTTACGCAATAACTTCATGGTTTTGCCTTCTAACTGAGTTGCTGAAGCCAGTTTCTTTTCGAGCTCTGGGATTTTGCCGTATTGTAATTCAGACATTTTGCTCAAGTCGCCAGCTCGACGTGCTTGCTCTATTTCAGTACGCGCTTTTTCTAGCTCAGCTTTGATGCTTTGCGTGCCCGAAACAGCTGCCTTTTCTGATTTCCATTCTTCTTCAAGTGATGCATATTCCTTTTCTTTTTCAGAAAGTTCATCGTTTAACATCTCAAGTCGTTTTTTACTGGCATCGTCAGACTCTTTTTTAAGCGCTTGTTGTTCAAGTTTAAGTTGAATTATGCGCCTTTCAAGTCGATCTAAAGATTCTGGTTTGGAATCCATTTGCATACGAATGCTCGATGCAGCTTCGTCAATTAAGTCAATTGCTTTGTCAGGTAACATGCGATCTGAAATATAACGATGCGATAACGTTGCCGCAGCCACAATTGCCGGATCGGTAATTTGTACATGGTGATGCAGTTCATAACGTTCTTTTAATCCACGCAAAATAGCAATGGTATCTTCAATCGTTGGCTCAGCAACATAGACTTTTTGGAAACGACGTTCTAACGCCGGATCTTTTTCAATATATTGACGATATTCATCAAGCGTTGTTGCGCCCACGCAGTGCAATTCTCCACGCGCTAATGCGGGTTTTAGCATATTACCTGCATCCATTGCACCATCGCTTTTACCTGCGCCAACCATGGTATGGATTTCGTCGATGAACAATATAATGCGACCTTCTTCTTTTGCTAAGTCTTTAAGCACGGCTTTTAACCGTTCTTCAAATTCACCACGATACTTAGCGCCCGCAATTAATGCGCCCATGTCTAATGATAACACACGTTTATTACGCAATCCTTCAGGTACTTCACGGTTAACAATACGTTGAGCTAAACCTTCTACAATAGCGGTTTTACCCACGCCTGGTTCACCAATTAATACAGGATTATTTTTAGTACGGCGCTGTAATACCTGAATTGTTCGGCGAATTTCTTCATCACGACCAATAACAGGATCAAGCTTACCTTGTTCTGCTCGTTGAGTTAAATCAATGGTATATTTTTTAAGTGCACCACGTTGATCTTCTGCATTAGGGTCGTTCACGTTATCGCTACCTCTTACTTGATTGACTGCTTGGCTAAATCTGTCTTTATTGACACCTGATCTTTTAAGAATATCACTTAAGCTACCTCTGTCTTCTAAAGCGGCTAATATAAAGAGTTCTGATGATATATAACTATCGCCATTTTTTTGGGATAATTTGTCGCATAGATTTAATACACGAACAAACTCTTGCGATGGCATAACATCGCCACCCACACCTTGAACTTGGGGTAATCGATCAACGGCTTGTGTTAATTCTTGTTGCAAAACAGCAACATTTGCACCAGCAGCAGTCAATAATGGCGTTACACTGCTACCTTCTTGATTAAGCATGGCTGATAGAACATGCACAGGCTCTATATATTGATTGTCCTTACCTAATGCCATTGACTGCGCATCAGCTAAAGCCTGTTGAAACTTGTTTGTTAGTTTATCTAACCTCATAGTATTTATCTCCTGAGCAATAGATTTGGATTCAATGCTTAACACATTCAACCCATTTGCATGTGATCTAAATGTGTATTGCAATCTAAATTTCAAGAGCAAATCCAGAATATTTTTTATAAAATTTATACAGCAAGATCAGCAAATATTTAAAGCTTAACTAGCGTTAAAAATAAAGGTCACCGCAATTCAATCAATTACCACTCAATGTTGTTTTAAATAAAGCTTGCAAGATGACAAATCAGCTTTTATCTATTATATTAGCGCCTTTATTTTGTTAGGTTTGCTAACCGTGGTTCGTAACCCATCCCACGTAAAAAAACTAGGAATACAACATGTTCAAAATAGCCAAAGAGTTTCAATTTGACGCCTGTCATATGCTAGATGGGCACAATAAAAAGTGCCACAATCTGCATGGTCATACTTATCGCTTATTAGTCGAAATTAGCGGTGATCTTATCGATAATGGTTCAAGTCAAGACATGGTCATGGATTATGCTGACCTAAAAATGGTAGTTAAACAGCATATTATCGAGCCGCTAGATCATGCTTACCTTTACAACCAAAATAACCCAAATGAGTGCCGTATAGCCACATTACTGCAAGAAATGGATCGCAAAATCTTCGCTTTTCCATGTCGCACTACTGCCGAAGCAATGAGCAAATTCATATTTGATCGCCTGTCGCAATATTTGCCTATTTCGATGATCAAATTATGGGAAACGCCAACTTCATATTGTGAATATCATCGGAGCCAAAAATGATCGAATTTCGCATCGTTGAAATCTTCGAATCTTTACAGGGCGAAGGTTATAATACTGGCATGCCTGCTATTTTTATCCGTTTTGCTGGGTGCAATTTAAATTGTGCTTGGTGCGATACTAATTTCCGCCAATTTACCCGGTTTACGTTAGATGCTTTAATAACTAAAGTTAAAGAATATAAAAGCAAAAATATCATTATTACCGGTGGTGAACCGACTATGGTGAAAGCATTACCTCAATTGCTTGTACCATTAAAAAATGCGGGTTATTTTATTGCCATTGAAAGTAATGGACTTGGCAAAGTTGATCAGCTTATAGATTATATAGCACTTAGCCCTAAGTTTTGTTATCGGTCACGCTATCAAAAAATAGTACAATCTACTGCCAATGAAGTGCGGATTGTTGCCGAAAATCATGCTGATTTTCTTGATTTTTGCCAATATATCGAAACTCAAATTCACGCCAAACGCTATTACCTTTCACCGTGCGAAAAAAATGGTGCGTTTAATATGTTTGAAACCATTGAACTATTGGGGAAAATCAACAAAGATCGCTTTGATAATAAATGGCTTTTGAGTGTGCAAAGCCATAAGTTTGCCAATATTGAGTAGGTATTTTGTTTTATAGATTAAAAAAGCGGTTTTGCTATCAAATTGCAAAACCGCTTGGCAAACGTTATTAAACTACTTATAACCCCTTATAATACTAGGATTTATTCTTTGATAAGTGATCCACTCTAGCCTTCTAAACCTCTATATATCAAGGATAGATAACCAAACACTAAGGTTTAAGGAGTAACACAAAGCCCACCTCTGTCGGAACCACCTGGACTCACACTGTGTATGTAACCGCGAGCGGCACCGACATTAAACTGATTACTACCTTTAGGGACACTCGTCACGTAGAAATCGTAGCGAAAGTCGGCGTCAATATAATCTTGCATATATCCCCACTCGGTGAAAAAACCGGCGCCAATTAGACGCTGATAATTATTACCATCTGACGAAGGCATAGCACCAGAAATTGAAGGAGAGCTTTTACGTACTGCGTTAGTTAAATCACTAACCTGCACAAGACGATACCCTAAACCATTACACCAAGCTGTGTGACCATTAACACCTGTAACTCGATCTCCCCGGTTTACAAACCATTGCTTTAACTTAAATCCATATTTGGCGACCACTGTGCCACTACTATCCCGACCTTCTAGCTCGAATGTTTGTGGTAAATTTGGTACACTAAGTGGACTAGGATTTCTGGCTTTTATTTGACTATCACTTGCCCTAGGACCTGTTAACGTTACTCGCGTCATACCTGAAATGGGTGACGTCACCATGGAAGCAGTTATTCCATCGTGAGTAACAGATGCCCAAGTCAATTGACTCGTATCCTTTTCTCCCATGTCTAGGTCAAAGTATAAACCATCGGAACCCGTAGTCGGGAAATTAAGATCATAAAATGACGGATCGGTTGACTGAACAAGAAATCCTTTATTAGGATTCCAAATGTTTAATGGACCAGCGAAATTGTAATAATTCCCATCAATCTTAATGTTATCTTCGCCATACTTTAAATTCGGCCTAACATATTCCACAAAGTAACAACTACTAGATGAATTGGGACTGATATAATACGTCACCGAATTACTACTGAAATTACTGCTATTTGGCACTCCATACTGTGTAGTTAAACTACCTCCTGTAGTGCTTAATGTTACCTTATAAGGTGCACTGCAAATATCTAAAGTATCACTGCGGTTGACTGCACGATCACTTTTATCAGTGAACGTTACCGATAAAATCCCCGTTGCTGTGACACCATTTGCTCCCTGCCCATCGCCATCATCATCCCCCCAATAGTTATACGGCGCACCAATAAGCGTGTCTAATGTGATTGAATTAGTTGATGGCGGCACCAACATACTAATATCAGATAACGTTTCACCCTTATTAGGTAACACAATTGGATTACTAGCACTTGATAGATTGGTTGATGATGTGATTTTAGTGCCGTTTGATAATGTGATACCTAATAAATCCTCTGTTGTGGTCACTTTGGTCCTACCATTATCAATGGTTAAATACGGTGCAGTCCCTTCAATAATCTTTGAGGTATAAACCGATAACGCCTGCGAACGAAGCGAATACGACAATAACAACGGCACAAAAAGAAAAAAAGATTTTGATAAAGGTGATAAGAATTTGAGCCTCTGAGACAATCTTGTCTGTTTCGCTAAGTTCAGTGATTCCAGAGATAAAAATGAGAATAGAGTCTGTTTTTGGCAACAGTGAAAATGAAGAAGATTTAAGACATAGGACTGCCAGTGCTGGTGTCTGGTGTCTGGTGTCTATTATGATAACGCATAACATCCCTACCTGTCAATTAAAATTTTGTTTTATTTTAAAATTTTTATAATTATTAGCTCATTTAATGAGTTTTTTTTGCTAAAAAGCGTCGAAATTATAGCCTTTTAGATAATAAAGCGCCAGTTTTTTTGTTAATTTCTTGTAAATAAAAGTAAAGGAAAGGAGTTTTAGTTAAAATCGGTAAATAAAAATTTGAATAAAATAAGCTCCTTTTCTGAACGATTTTTGCTTAAAACTGGCTCTTTTTTGATTGGTCTGAATTGCTTGAGTGCATTTGTTTCGGACGTTTTAGCTTTAGGCGATCAAAATAACCACAGTGACCTAGTCCGAGTTAGGGAATTTTGAACTGCACCCCAAAAGTTGTACAAAAAAACTAAGCTGCTGGAAAATAATACTCCCGATATTGAACAGGACTCTTTTTGT
>NZ_WTFC01000051.1:0-5925 GCF_009795795.1 Gilliamella sp. Pas-s95
CAATCGCGATGGCAGACGGCTTACGTTTTGCGATTCGTGAAGGTGGTCGTACTGTTGGTGCTGGTGTTGTTGCTAAAGTTATTAAGTAATCGACTTGCCACAATAAAAAAGGTGCTTTTATGCACCTTTTTTTATTTTATTACTCAAAACATATCTGTCACAAAAAATCTGCTTTAACGATAACCATTATTCGGCTCATCATCATTTAATATTTCCTTTTATACCCTAAAACTATGCATAAGTTTATTATTCGTGAATTTAATTCATGATACTATAAATCAATACCGTATTTATCTTAAAGAATACAACAAATAAAATAATGCTATAAATAGCGTGTATTTCAGCAAAAGTGTTACACCTACTCAAACCAATTTCTAAAAAAGAGAGGGTTTTATGCAATATTTACAACTTGGTAATTCAGATATTAAAGTATCTCGTTTTTGTTTAGGCTGTATGAGTTTTGGTGACCCTGCTAGTAAAATGCATGCATGGACGCTTAATGCAGATGAAAGCGAAGCAATCATTAAACACGCACTCGATTTAGGTATTAATTTTATTGATACAGCCAATACTTATTCAGCAGGAACCAGCGAAGAGTATTTAGGGCGAGCCATCAAAAAGAATATCGCTCGTGATAAAGTCATTTTAGCAACGAAAGTCTTCTTTAATGAAGGACACCTATCAAAAGTCGCGATTGAAAGGGAAATAGACGGGTCACTTAAACGACTTGGCACTGACTATGTCGATTTATATATCATCCATCGCTTTGACTACACAACACCAATTGAAGAAACAATGCAAGCATTACATAACCTAGTCAAAGCAGGCAAAGTCCGTGCATTAGGAGCATCGGCTATGTATGGGTATCAATTTTATAACATGCAACTCGCCACCACACAAAACGGCTGGACTCCCTTTGTTTCGATGCAAAATCACTACAACTTACTGTACCGTGAAGATGAGCGTGAGCTTATCCCTATCTGCCAACAATTCAATGTTTCTTTAACACCCTACAGCCCTTTGGCCGCAGGCAGACTTGCTCGCCTAGCATGGCAAACCGACACCTTACGCAGTCAAACCGACCAAGTCGCCAAGTCTAAATATGATGGCACACAAAAAACAGATGCTAGCATTGTACAAAGAGTTAATGAACTTGCCCAAAAATATGGGGTAACCATGACACAAATAGCACTAGCGTGGCAATTTACTAAAGGGGTGACAGCACCGATTATTGGGGCGACTAAAACCAAATATCTTGATGATGCGGTTGGAGCACTAAAAGTGTCGTTATCGAAAGATGATATTGTTTATTTAGAAGAGCCGTATATGCCGCATCGGATTGTTGGGGCGATTTGAGCAGTAAAAATGGAATGATGATTGTTTTTCATAAAAACAATCAAAAAATTACAATAAAATCAATGATTTTAATTTCTGATTTTTGGGCGTAAAATCAGGCCTTTTTGTTTTGGTGAATAGGATGGATTAGGTGCAGTGGTTTCGGACGTTTTGACCTTAGGTGAACAAAAATAGCTATCGTGACCACGTCCGATTTAGGGGATTTTTTGCGAAATGAACTGCCCCCCCCAAAAGTTGGATTGTTTAAATCTACTTTTGGGGGGCAGTTCAAAATGCCCCAACTTACGCAGGGGCGTTATTCTTTGTTAAATTGTCCTCTCAGGCACCATAACCGCCCCCGCGGCCCAAGGATTAAGGACTAAACGCTAAAAACTAAGGTGCGGTGCAAACAGCACAGTTTCTGTAGACGTAGCCGCCGCCGTGGAAGTAGAGGTCGCCGTATTTCGAGGAGACAGAGATAGCGTCGCTTGCCCAGTATAAGTTGTAGACGAAGCCCGCATCAGCGTAGTAGTACATGCTGCCCCACTCCGAGAAAAAACCTGCACCTATACGACGATTGTAATAATCACGATTACTGGCTGCATTGGTTAAATCGCTGAACCTAGTAGGCATCCGATAACCCAAACGACTACACCAAGTGGATTGGTTAGACTGAGTATCGAGTTTACTACCCCGATGGACGAACCACTGCTTTAAGACAAACCCATACCTCACCTCATTACCATGACTATCCCTACCGACCAACTCAAATCTCTGTGGCAAAGAGGGGACATCTAGAGGACTAGGATTATCTGAATTTATCTGAGTATCATCAGCCCTAGGACCGCTTAACTTAACTCGTGCGACAACTTTTCCTCTATCAACACTAGGAATCCAACCATCATTAGCTGCTACACTTGTCACCGTAGCTGTTATATCACCATTCGTGACAACAGACCATGTCAACTGACCTGCATTAACTCCTGCAGGCATCTCTAAGTCAAAATACAACCCATCAGCACCCGTTGTAGGAAAATTTCGGTCGTAAGATGAATAATCATTAGACTGAGTTAAAAAACCCTTTGTAGGAGACCATATGTTAGATGGGCCTGCATAACGAGGATTATCATCAGAATCGATGCCAGTTGTACCACCATATAACAAATTCGGCCTTGCGTAACTCACAAAGTAACAACCACCAGAAGAATCCGGCTTGATGTAATACGTCACTTGCTGACTACTAAAAAGACTACTATTAGGCACACCATACGGTGTAGTTAAACTACTATGTGTAACATCTAATCTCACTCTATAAGGTGCCTTACAAGGATTTAATGTGTCATTACGACTTACGCTACGACCATTTTTGTCAGAGAAACCAACCGATATTCTCCCTGTTGCTGTTACACCATTTGTACTCTGACCATCCCCATCATCATCCCCCCAATTGCCCAATGCTACTAAGTCACTTAAATTTCGTGAAATATATCCCGGCGGCACCAACATTCCTATATCACCTAATGTACTCCCTGCCGGTAATATTATCGGATTTGTCGCACTTGATGTATTTGTTGATGGTGTAATCCTTGTACCATCCGGCAACGTTATAGACACGAAGTCATCCCTTGAAGTTACCCTCGTTCGACCTCCGTCAAACGTAAAATAAGGTGCACTTCCGTGAATAGTATTGGTTGTATTTGCCGTTAACGCCTCTGTACCCTGCGTATATGACAACAACAATACCACGAAGAACAACGCCGATTTAAGGAATCTAAATAATCTAAGTAAACTGAGTAAGCCTGATAAGCCTGATAAGCTTGGTAAACTTGGTAAACCTGAAAATTTAGATAGAAGAGGTAAACGCCTTGACCTCGGTGATAACCCTGCCGATAACGTCTCCGATTTCGCTACGCGAAATGACCTCGCTGATGAAAATAAGAATTGAGTCTGATTTCGACTACCGTGAAAATTAAAAAGTTTTAGGGCGTAGGTTTGGCATGCCAGATGCCAGATGCCAGATGCCATAAATGGTAACGCATTTCGATCATCCTGTCAAGTAATTTTTTGTTTTATTTCGATTTTTTATAACCGACTGCTCTAATAATGAGCACTCCCTTGCTTTGTAAGCGACTAAATTATAACCGCTTGACCAATAATGCGCCACCTTTTTTGTTAAAAATTTGTAAAGTTTTGTTAAAGGATGAGTCAGCTTATGTTGGCGGGCTTTGGGAGGAGGGGGTTGGCTGGTGGTTTTTGGCTAAAAACCAATAAATAAAAACTTGAATAAAATCAATACCTTTTCTGACCGATTTTTGGGCGGTAATTGCGTTGTTTTTTAACAAAAAAACTCACCAAAAAACACCTAAGGTTATGTTGTTTGTCCTATTCCGGCGTCAGAATGTGCCGACAACAGAGCGAGGTTAGCACGCCAAACAGGGATGTTTGGCGAGTTTGTGCTGCGTCTGGAACGCGTCCACAAACGGTGCGTTAAGACCGAGCGACAAATTTGTCTGGAACAAATTTGAACACCTGAGCATAGCGAAGGTGCCTCGAAGAGGCGAGTATCAGGATGATACGAGTAATTACGGAGGGTAGCCATAGGCCACATTCTGCAGCCAAAGCGTGGGATTGCAAAGGGAATTCGCTTTAATTCCCTTTGCTCGGACGTGGTCACTGTAGCTATTTTGTTCACTAAAGGTCAAAACGTCCGAAACCTTGCCGTACTATAAATAGACCACAAATTTAAACCGCTACAGCATAACCCTAAGGGAAAATTCGCCAACTTACACGGGGGCTTTATTCTTTGTTAGATTATCCTCTATTTGCACCATAACCGCCCCCGCGGCCTAAGGATTAAGGAATAAGAAATAAAAGCTAAGGTGCGGTGCAAACAGCAGCGCTGCCGCTGCTGGCACTGTGGCCGTAAACGGCGCCGTCGTACGTGTTGACATCGAAGCCATAGCTACCTGCCGCGTCACTCGTCCAGTGGTAGTAGGGGGTGAAGCCCGCATCAGCGTAGCGGCTCACGTGGCCCCACTCCGTGAAAAGACCTGCACCTATGTGACGCTTGTAAACATTATTACCAGACGACGGCACGGCGCCTACTGCACCAGTACAAGGATAACTATTATTCACTTTCCAACCAGAACAAACCGCATTAGTTAAATCCCTTACCCTAGCAATACGATAACCCAAACCACTACACCAAGTGGATTGGTTAGCCTGAGTACCCCGTTTATCACCCCGATTGACGAACCACTGCTTTAACACAAATCCATACCTCACTACATTACCATTTCTATCACGACCCTCTAACTCAAATGTCTGTGGCAAAGATGGCACAGTTAGTGGACTAGGATTAGCTGACTGTATCTGAGAACTACTTGCCCTAGGACCACTTAACGTTACTCTTACTACACGTTTTGATTTATCAGTAATCCATCTATCTTCGTTTGCGCCTTGGTTTGGCAGCGCCCTCTGATTCACCGTTGCTCTTATACTACCACTCGCGGTCGTGGCAGATGACCACGACAACCCATGTCCATCAACTCCACCTATGAGCAAATCAAAATACAAACCATCAGCGCCTGTTGTCGGAAAGTTTCGGTCATAAAATGTTGGATTTGTAGACTGAACTAAAAAGCCCTTATTAGGATTCCATATGCTAGCTGGGCCGGCGTAGTTAAGGCTGTCGTCAGGAACAATGCCAGTTGTGCCACCCATCAACAAATTCGGCCTTACGTGACAAACAGCAGGACCACCATACGGATTGATATAATATGTCACCGTAGCTCCACTAAAACTGGTCCTATTAGGAACCCCGTACTGTGTTTGTAAATATCCCCCTGTACTACTTAAGGTTACCCTATAAGGAGCATTACATATATCTAATCTATCACTACGATTAACAGTATTCCCATCCTTATCCGTAAATGATATTGACACACTCCCAGATGCCGTAACATCATTTCTACCCTGACCATCCCCATCAGCGTCCCCCCAATTCAGATATCTATCCACTAAATCACTAAAACTTACTGAACTAACTGATGGCGGAACTACCGTCCTTATATGCCCCAAACCGCTCGCCACTGGTAATATTATCGGATTTGTCGGACTTGATGTATTTGTCGACGGTGTGATAAGTCGATTACCATTTAACTTAATAGACAATAAACTATCCGTTGAAGTTACCTTAATCTGACCCCCATCAAACGTAAAATACGGCGGAGTTCCTTCAATGACTCGTGATGTATGCGCGGTTAATGCCACAGAACTCTGTGTATATGACAACAATAATGGCACGAAGAACAACACTTTAGGTAATCTAAATAATTTAAGTAAGTCTGGTAATTTAAATAGAGAAGATAAGTGTCTCGGCCTTGGCGATAACGTCGCCGATTTCGCTACGCGAAATGACCTCGGTGATGAAAATAAGAACTGTGTCTGATTTCGACTACGGTGAAATTGAAAAAGATTTAGGGCGTAAGTTTGGCAGGCCAGATGCCAGATGCCAGATGCCAGATGCCAAGTATGATAGCGCATTTCGATTATCCTGTCAAGTAAATTTTTGTTTTATTTGAATTTTTT
>NZ_WTFC01000052.1:0-4034 GCF_009795795.1 Gilliamella sp. Pas-s95
ACATCTGAGCACAGCGAAGATGGCCTCGTAGAGGCGAGTATCAGGATGATACGAGTAGTGCCGCAGGCCACATTCTGTAGCCAAAGCGTGGGTTGTCAGGGAATTCGCTTTAATTCCCTGACTCGGACGTGGTCACCATAGCTATTTTGTCCACCAAAGGTCAAAACGTCCGAAACTTGCGCACCCAATTTATTCTATCCACCAACCCAAAAACACATTAGGATAACGTTTATTGATGACATTAGCCGGAAATCCACCACATACAATAATTTGGTCGAGTTTTTTAATATGCTTGATTATCGGCTTTAGGTTAAATCTTAATAATTGACTCATTACATAAAATGACTGGTTATAAGCCTTTAAAAAAAGACCTTCTTTCAAAAAATGTATCGGATTTTCACTTAATGCTAATTTTTGTTCTATTTCCATTACATGACTTCTCTTTATTTATTTGATTTTACCCCTGAGCCACCGCCATCGACACTTTCAGCGTCGCCGGCGGCGGGGGGCGGCGCGATTGTGGCTTCGCCGCAACAGCGCAACCCTAAGGGAATGCCCCAACTTACGCGGGGGCGTTATTCTTTGTTAGATTATCCTCTCAGGCACCATAACCGCCCCCGCGGCCCAAGGATTAAGGAATAAACGCTAAAAACTAAGGTGCGGTGCAAACAGCAAAGGAGCTGCTGCTGGCACTGTCGCTGCTGACATCGCCGTTGTACGAGCGGACATAGAAGCCAGAGCTACCTGCTGCGTCGCTCGTCCAGTAGCGGTAGCCGTAGCGCATGAAGCTCGCATCAGCGTAGTCGTATGTGGCGCCCCACTCCGAGAAAAAACCAGCACCTATGTGACGCATATAACTATTATCAGATGAATGAGGCAAGGCGCCATTTATGCCATTTACACATGGGAAATAAGTATTATAAACATCACACTTCGCGTTAGTTAAATCCTTTACCCGTGGCAAACGATATCCTAAACGACTGCACCAAGATATTTGGTCAGACTGACTAGCGTCTTTATTACCCCGATAGACGAACCACTGCTTTAACACAAATCCATACCTCACCTCATTACCATGACTATCCCTGCCCACCAATTCAAAGGTCTGCGGCAAAGATAGCAACGGGGTAAGCGGACTAGGATTATTTGATCGCATTTGAGAGCTATCCGGCTTAGGACCACTTAACTTAACTCGTGCGACAACTTTTTCTTTATCAACACCAGGAATCCACCTATCATTAGGTGTAACACTTGTCACTGTAGCTGTTATTCCACCACGAGTAACTGGAGACCATGTCAACTGACCTGCATCCACCCCACCTATGAGCAAATCAAAATACAATCCATTTCCCCCTGTAGTTGGAAAATTTCGGTCGTAAGAGGATGGACTTGTTGACTGAACTAAAAAACCCTTTGTAGGAGACCATATGTTAGCTGGGCCGGCGTAACTGCCTGTGCCATAACTAAGATTTGGCCTTGCGTGACAAACAACAGGACCACCATACGGATTGATATAATATGTCACCGTCTGACCACTAAAACTAGTCCTATTAGGAACTCCGTACCGTGTCTGTAAATATCCCCCTGTACTACTTAAGGTCACCCTATAAGGAGCCTTACATACATCTAAATCATCACTACGACCAACGGTATTACCATCCTTATCCCTAAACGATACCGATATATTCCCCGATGCGGTAACTCCATTAGCACCCTGTCCATCCCCATCATCATCACGCCAATAATTATATCGAGTGATTAAATCACTTATACTCACTGAACTAACCGATGACGGGACCATCATATCTATATCATCCAAAGTATTCCCTGCATAAGGCAATCCTATTGGATTTGATACACTTGATGTATTAGTAGACGGCGTGATAACCCGACCATTGTGCAACCGAATAGACAACAAACTATCCGTTGATATTGCCTTTGTTCGACCACCGTCGAACGTTAAATACGGCGGAGTACCTTCAATTGCTCTTGATGTATGTGCCGTTAATGCCACAGAACTCTGTGTATACGACAACAACAATACCACGGAGAACAACGCCGATTTAGGAAATCTAAATAATCTAAGTAAACCTGATAAGCCTGGTAAGCTTGGTAAACCTGAAAATTTAGATAGAAGAGGTAAACGCCTTGACCTCGGCGATAACCCTGCCGATAACGTCTCCGATTTCGCTACGCGAAATGACCTCGCTGATGAAAATAAGAATTGAGTCTGATTTCGACTACGGTGAAAATTAAAAAGTTTTAGGGCGTAGGTTTGGCAGGCCAGATGCCAGATGCCAGATGCCATAAATGGTAATGCATTTCGATCATCCTGTCAAGTAATTTTTTGTTTTATTTCGATTTTTTATAACTGACTGCTCTAATAATGAGCACTCCCTTGCTTTAAAAGCGCTTAAATTATAAGCGTTTGATTAATAATGTGCTATCTTTTTTGTTAAAAATTTGTAAAGTTTTGTTAAAGACGGAGTCAGCTTATGTGTGTGTTTTGGGATAAGCGGTTTGGGTGGAGGTTTTCAGCTAAAAACCAACAAATAAAAACTTGAATAAAATCAATACCTTTCTTGACCACTTTTTGGATGCAATTTCATTTTTTTTACACAAAAACAACTCACAAAAAAACACCTAAGATTATGTTGTCTGTCTTGTTCCGGCGTCAGAATGTGCCGACAACAGAGCGAGGTTAGCACGCAAAACAGGATGTTTGGCGAGTTTGTGGTGCGCCGGAAGCGCGTCCACAAACGGTGCGTTAAGACCGAGCGGGGGCGGCGCGATTGTGGCTTCGCCGCAACTGCGCAACCCTAAGGGAATGCCCCAACTTGCGCGGGGGCTTTATTCTTTGTTAGATTATCCTCTATCTTCACCATAACCGCCCCTGCGGCCCAAGGATTAAGGAATAAGAAATAAAAGCTAAGGTGCGGTGCAAAGGCCATAACGGTAGTTTCTGGCACTGTGGTTGGAGACGTTACCGTAGTCCGATTCGACATTGAAGCCATAGCTACCTGCCGCGTCGCTTGTCCAATAGCGGCTGTCGACGAAGCCCACATCAGCGTAGCTGCCCACGCGGCCCCACTCCGTGAAAAAACCAGCACCTATGTGACGCATGTAATGATTAACAGATGAACTAGGCGTAGCGCCATCTACGCCATTTATACATGAGAAGTTTCTACTAACACCACACTTCGCGTTAGTTAAATCCTTGATCTGTGGCAAACGATAACCCAAACTACTACACCAAGATGAGTGGTTAGACTGAGTATCCATTTTATTACCCCGATGGACGAACCACTGCTTTAACACAAATCCATACCTCACCTCATTACCTTGACTATCCCTACCCACCAACTCAAATGTCTGTGGCAAAAATAACAACGGCGTAAACGGACTAGGATTACTTGAACCTATTTGAGTACTATCCGCCCTAGGACCACTTAACTTAACACGCGCAACAATTTTTCCAATATCAGCAACAGGAATCCATGACTCATTAGTTGTTACACTTGTCACGGTAGCTGTTATACTACTACCATTCGTGACAACAGACCACGTCAACTGACTTCCATCTACTCCACCTATGAGTAGATCAAAATACAATCCATCAGCACCCGTTGTAGGAAAATTATGACCGTAAGACGACGAACTTGTTGACTGAACTAAAAAACCCTTATCACGACTCCATATGTTAGCTGGGCCTACAAAACTGTCTATAGCACCATGAGAAAGATTTGGCCTTGCGTAACAAACACGAGCAACAGTATTATATGGATTGATATAATACGTCACTATACTATTATTAAAATAGGTCGTATTAGGAACTCCGTACCGTGTCTGTAAATATCCCTCTGTACTACTTAATGTTACCTTATAAGGTGCATTACAAATATCTAATGTATCACTACGATTAACAGTATTGCCATCCTTATCCGTAAACGATACCGATATATCCCCTGTAGCAGTAACACCATTTATACCCTGTCCATCTCCATCATCATCTCCCCAATAATTATACCTAGTGA
>NZ_WTFC01000053.1:0-3865 GCF_009795795.1 Gilliamella sp. Pas-s95
GGCATCTGGCCTGCCAAACCTATGTTCTAAATCTTTTTCAATATCATCGTAGTCAAAATCAGACTCCATTCTTATTTTTATCACCAAAGTTATCGAAATCATCAAGCTTTGCAAACTCGCTGAGTTTATTAGCAAGCTTATCATCAAGGCCTAAAATTTTATCCTTCTTATCAAGGTCTTTATTGGTTTTTGCTACGTTGTTGTTATTGCCGTATTCGCAAAGTTCTTTGGCATTAACGGCTTATACCTCAAGAGTGATTCAGGGTAGTGCGCCGTATTTAACGTTTGATGGGGGGCGAACTAAAGCAACAACGACTGACACATTATTAGCTATTGAGTTGCCAGATGGTAGAACCATCACGCCGTCAACTAACACATCAAGTTCGACAAATCCGATAAGGTTAGTTAATGGAAGTACTTTTAATGATATACACATGGTGGTGCCGTTGGGGGCAAGTACAGTCCGTTTAAATGACTTAATTACACAAGGTAATTGGGGAGATGATGATGGGGATGGTCAGGGTACTAATGGTGTAACGGCGACGGGTAGTTTATCAGTAAGTATTACTGATAAGAATGGTCGTGGAGTAAGTCGTAGTGATACATTAAGTATATGTAGTGCTCCTTATAGGGTAACATTAAGGAGTACAAGTGGTAGTTTAGTAACCCGATATGGCGTACCGAATAGCAGTACTTTTAGTGGTAGCTCTGTTGTGTATTATATCAATCCAAATATTAATGTTGGTGTTTGTTACGCAAGGCCGAGTTTGTGGTATGGTGGCACTGGTTTTGTTATTGATGATGTCAATGATGGATCCGAGAACGCCGGTCCATCTAACATATGGAGTCCTGTTAAGGGTTTTTTAACCCAGTCAACAACTCCGTCATCTTATGGACTTAATTTTCCGACAACGGGTTCTGATGGTTTATATTTTGATTTAGATATAGTTGGTGTTGATGCAAGTCAGTTGACTTGGTCTGTTGCCACGAATGGTAGTATAAGTGCAACAGTGAGTCGGACAAGGCCACGTTCGGGTGCATTTAGAGAGCCACGAGGAAATAACATAATAGCCGATGCGTGGATTAGTGATAAATCTAGTTATGTAACACGGGTAACGTTAAATGGTCCTAGAGCAAGTGATACTCAAATAGATTCATGGAATCCAAGCCGTTTAAGAACGCCATCTTTACCGCAGACCTTTGAGTTAGTGGGTAGGGATCGTCAAGGTAATGAGGTGAGGTATGGATTTGTGTTAAAGCAGTGGTTCGTCAATCGAGGGAAGCAAACTGGCTTTCAGGATGCTCAATCATCTTGGTGTAATCGCTTGGGTTATCGTCTTGTGCAGGTAAAAGATTTAACCAATAGCAATATTGAGGGGGCTAATCCGTCTTCAGGTGGTAATCATTTCCAACGTCGAATTGGTGCTGGCTTTTTCACTGAGTGGGGCTCCGTGTTTCTTTACGCCGGTGCTGATTTTGCCTTCGACCGCTACTGGAGTGACTCAACAAATTCTCGTCATGTTGAGGTGAGGAGCGGTTCCGTTTGGCGTGACGCACCCTGCTGTTACTACAATGTTTGTACCACACCTTAGCTTTTATTTGGTAGTCCTTAACTCTTAGACTACGGGTGTTTATGGTGTAAATAAAGGCAATCAATCAAAGAACAACCGTCCCTGAGAAGTTTTTTTGGGTAGTAAAGTTGGGGGCTTGTGCTGTTGTGGTTAATTACTACAATACCATAAGCCCCCAACAACCAAACCAATAATCGCTTTTAATTCTTAAAAAACAATCCAATTTTCCATTAAAAATCGGTCAGAAAAGGTATTGATTTTATTCAAGTTTTTATTTGTTGGTTTTTAGCTAAAAAACACCACCCAAAACTATTCCCCAAAGCATACAAGCATAAGCTGACTCATCCTTTAACAAAACTTTACAAATTTTTAACAAAAAAGGTAGCGAACTCTTACTCAAGCGGTTATAATTTAATCGCTTACAAAGCAAGGGAGTGCTCATTATTAGAGCAGTTAGTCATAAAAAATCGAAATAAAACAAAAATTTACTTGACAGGATGATCGAAATGCATTACCATTTATGGCATCTGGCATCTGGCATCTGGCCTGCCAAACCTACGCCTTAAAACTTTTTCATTTTCACTATAGTCTAAATCAGACACAGTTCTTATTTTCATCACCAGGGTCATTTCGCGTAGCGAAATCGGAGACGTTATCGGCAGGGTTATCGCCGAGGTCAAGGCGTTTACCTCTTCTATCTAAATTTTCAGGTATACCAAGCTTATCAGGCTTATCAGGTTTACTTAGATTATTTAGATTCCCTAAATCGGCGTTGTTCTTCGTGGTATTGTTGTTGTCGTATTCACAGGGTTCTGTGGCATTAACGCCTTGTTCACAGCCATTCATGGCGTGTACTTCAAGGGTAATAGAGGGTAGTGCGCCGTATTTAGCGTTCAACTATGGTCTAATGAAGGCAACAGATACAGACAGTTTGTTGTCTATAAGGTTGCAGGATGGTCGGGTAATCACGCCATCTAGTAATACATCAAGCGTATCAAATCCAATAAGCTTACCTTATGCAGGAAGTACTTTGGGAAGTATAGGTATGATATTCCCACGAACAACAGCTAGTTCAGTGAGTTTAAGTGATTTAGCCACAAGGTATAATTATTGGCGAGATGATGATGGAGATGAGCCGGCAGCAAATGGTATATCAGGGAGTATATCGGCATCATTTACAGATAAGGATGGCAATGATGTTAGTTTTAACGAAGCATTAGATAAATGTAAGGCTCCTTATAGGGTAACCTTAAGTAGCACAGGGGGATATTTACAAACACAGTACGGGGTTCCTAATAGGACCAATTTTAGCAGTCAGGCGGTGACATATTATATCAATCCGTATGGCAGTGATGTTTGTTACTTTGTGAGTCACGCAAGGCCGAGTTTGTTGTTTGGTGGTACTACTGGCATCAATTCTAAGGATAATTCTCGCTACGCCGGCCTAGCTAACATATGGAATCCAGATAAGGGTTTTTTAACTCAGTCAACAAGTCCATCGTCTTACGACCGAAATTTCCCTACAACGGGTGCTGATGGGTTGTATTTTGATTTGCTCATAGGTGGAATCGATGCACGTCAGCTGACATGGTCTCCTGTTACTCGTGGTGGAATAACGGCTACGGTGACAAGTGTAATAGCTAATGATGAGTGGATTCCTGATGTTGATAGGGGAAAAGTTGTCGCACGAGTTAAGTTAAGCGGTCCTAGGGCAAGTGGTACTCAGATAAGTTCAAGTAATCCTAGTCCTCTAGATGTACCAGATTTGCCGCAGACATTTGAGTTGGTAGGTAGGGATAGTAGTGGTAATGAGGTGAGGTATGGGTTTGTGTTAAAGCAGTGGTTCGTCAAGGGGCGTAGGGGTATTCAGTCTAATCAAATATCTTGGTGTCGTGGTTTGGGTTATCGTGTGCCACGGGTTAAGGATTTAACTAACGCGAAGTGTGATAGAAGTGGTAATGGTTGGTTTTTCGTATGTAGAGGTGACATAGATGGCGCCTTGCCTCATTCATCTATTAATCATTATATGCGTCATATAGGTGCTGGTCTTTTCACGGAGTGGGGCACTGATGCGCGCTTCCGCGGCAGCGACATCGAGCACAACTTCTGCTGGACGAGCGACGTTTCAGGTGGCGATGGCTTCTCTGTCAACTTGAACAACGGCACTGTCCTCGGCCTCAGCCCCCGCTGGGTCTTCTATGGCCTTTGTGTCGCACCTTAGTTTTTAGCGTTTAGTCCTTAATCCTTGGGCCGCGGGGGCGGTTATGGTGCCTGAGAGGACAATCTAACAAAGA
>NZ_WTFC01000054.1:0-3845 GCF_009795795.1 Gilliamella sp. Pas-s95
TTAAAATCGAATGTATATTTTTTTGCCATAATTTTGTTCCCAAAAGTAGATTTAAACAATCCAACTTTTGGGGGGCAGTTCATATTTACAGACCCGGTACGGGGTTCCTAATAGGACCAATTTTAGCAATCAGAGGGTGACATATTATATTAATCCGTATGGTGGTCCTGGTATTTGTTACGCAAGGCCGAATTTGTTCTTTGGTGGTACTGGTAGGAGAGTTAGAGTTGATGACCCTAGAGATACTGGTGATATCTTTGACGATTTCAAGTACGCAGGCCCATCTAACATATGGTCTTCTAAGGGTTTTTTAACTCAGTCTAACGATTCTGCATCTTACGACCGAAATTTCCCTACAACGGGTGCTGATGGGTTGTATTTTGATTTGCTCATAGATGGGGGGGATGCAAGTCAGTTGACATGGTCTCCGGTCACGCGTGGTGGGATAACGGCTACCGTAACAAGTGTAACAGCTAATGATTATTGGATTCCTAGTGCTGATAGGGGAAAAGTTGTCGCACGAGTTAAGTTAAGCGGTCCCAGGGCAAGTAGTTCTCGGTTAAATTCAAATAATCCTAGTCCTCTAGATGTACCAAATTTGCCACAGAAGTTTGAGTTGGTGGGTAGAGATAGTAGTGGTAATGAGGTGAGGTATGGATTTGTGTTAAAGCAGTGGTTCGTCACTCGTAATAGAGGTGATATGCGGTTTAACCACATATCTTGGTGTAGAAGTTTGGGTTATCGTGTGCCACAGGTAAGTGATTTAACTAACGCGAAGTGTGGTGTTGAGGATGTTAATTTCCCATGTATAAGTGGCATACATGGCGCCACGCCTAGTTCATCTGGTAATTATTATCAGCGTCACATAGGTGCAGGTTTTTTCACGGAGTGGGGCTACATGCGCGGCTACGCTGATGCGGGCTTCGTCTACAGCAGCTATTGGACAAGCGACGCAGCAGCTTATGGGTTCTTTGTCCTCTCGACCGGCTTGGTCGACTACTTCTCCGACGAACGCCGCGGTGGCTTTTGTGTCGCACCTTAGCTTTTATTTCTTATTCCTTAATCCTTGGGCCGCGGGGGCGGTTATGGAGCCTGAGAGGACAATCTAACAAAGAATAACGCCCCCGCGTAAGTTGGGGCATTCCCTTAGGGTTGCGCTGTTGCGGCGAAGCCACAATCGCGCCGCCCCCGCCGCCGGCGACGCTGAAAGTGTCGATGGCGGTGGCTCAAGGGTAAAATCAAATAAATAAAGAGAAGTCATGTAATGGAAATAGAACAAAAATTAACATTAAGTGAAAATCCGATACATTTTTTGAAAGAAGGGCTTTTTTTAAAGGCTTATAACCAGTCATTTTATGTCATGAGTCAATTATTAGGATTTAACCTAAAGCCGATAATCAAGCATATAAAAAAACTTGACCAAATTGTTGTATGTGGTGGATTTCCGGCTAATGTCATCAATAAACGTTATCCTAATGTGTTTTTGGGTTGGTGGATAGAATAAATTGGGTGCGCAAGTTTCGGACGTTTTGACCTTGGGTGAATAAAATAGCTACAGTGACCACGTCCGAGTCAGGGAATTAAAGCGATGAACTGCCCCCCAAAAGTAGATTTAAACAATCCAACTTTTGGGGGGCAGTTCATTTGTCCGATTCCCTTAACGCCGTGTAGGCGGTTTAGAAAGTAAGTACTTCGGTGGCTGGACTGATGTAAGTCCTTAACGCCGTGTAGGCGTTTAATTAAAATAAATCATATGATTATAAAAACATAATATCTTCCAAAAAAGATGGTTATGCTGTTTGTCTTGTTCCGGCGTCAGAATGTGCCGACAACAGAGCGAGGTTAGCACGCCAAACAGGGATGTTTGGCGAGTTTGTGCTGCGTCTGGAACGCATCACAAACGGTGCGTTAAGACCGAGCGACGGCGGAGGGCAGCCGTAGGCCACATTCTGCAGCCAAAGCGCGGGATTGCAAAGGGAATTCGCTTTAATTCCCTTTGCTCGGACGTGGTCACGATAGCTATTTTGTTCACTAAAGGTTAAAACGTCCGAAACCACCGCACCCAATCCATCCTATTCACCAAAACAAAAAAAGACCTAATTTTCCGCCAAAAATCGGTCAGAAAAGGTATTGATTTTATTAAATTTTTTTCTGGATGTTTTTTATTCAAAAAACATCACCAAAACCATTTCCCAAAACACGCCACCAAAATCTCAACCTTATATTCTTAACAAAACTTTACAAATATTTAACAAAAAAAGTAGCGCATTATTGCTCAAGCGGTTATAATTTAAGCGCTTTCAAAGCAAGGGAGTGCTCATTAGTTGAGCGGTCAATTATAAAAAATTCAAATAAAACAAAAATTTACTTGACAGGATAATCGAAATGCGCTATCATACTTGGCATCTGGCATCTGGCATCTGGCCTGCCAAACCTACGCCCTAAATCTTTTTCAATATCATCGTAGTCAAAATCAGACTCCATTCTTATTTTTATCACCGAAATCATCTAGCTTAGTGAACTCGCCGAGTTTATCGGTAGGGTTGTTGTCGAGGCTGAGATTCAATCTTTTATCGTTCTTATCAACGTCTCCGTTATGGATTGCGGCGTTATTGTTTTGGTTGTGTTCATTTGGTGCACAGGCCTTAACAGCGCAAACCTCAAGGGTAATAGAGGGAAGTGCGCCATATTTAACGTCTGATGGAGGCCAAACCAAGGTAACAGACCTTGAATCGTTGTTCACTATTACGTTGCCTCATGGTGCAAAGGTTTCGCCGTCAACGAATACATCAAGTAGGACAAATCCAATAGTATTATCAACATGGCGTACTTTGGGTGATATAAAGACTATTTTTCCACCATCGACCACTTTTTTGCGTTTAAATGATTTAGTCAATCGTTATCATTCTTGGGGAGATGATGATGGAGATGGACAGGGTACTGATGGTGTAACGGCGACAGGGACTTTATGGCTTTCATTAGATGATAGGAATGGAAATACTGTACGTCTTAATGATACATTAGATGCATGTAAGGCGCCTTATAGGGTAACAATAGGCTTAAACCCCGATGGTGCTAGTTTAACTACACAGTATGGCGTGCCAAATCGTCGTGTATTTTCAACCACTAATGACAGGGAGTATTATTATTTCAAACCGAATGCAAGTTGTTCGTTTTTTGTGCAGGCGGCAAGGCCGAATTTGTTATATGGTGGTACTACTGGCATCGATTCTGTCGACAACCCTCGCTACGCAGGCCCATCTAACATATGGAGTCCTACAAAGGGTTTTTTAACTCAGTCAACGCGTTCATCATCTTATGACCAAAACTTTCCTACAACGGGTGCTGATGGGTTGTATTTTGACTTAGAGGTGCCTACTGGAATTAATGCAAGTCAATTGACGTGGTCTGTTGTCACGAATGGTGATATAACAGCTACGGTGACAAGTGTAACAGCTAATGATTATTGGATTCCTAGTGTTGATAGAGGAAAAGTTGTCGCACGAGTTAAGTTAAGTGGTCCTAGGGCGGATAGTTCTCAGCTACGGTCAGCTAATCCTAGTCCACTAACACGTCCAACTTTGCCACAGAGATTTGAGTTGGTGGGTAGGGATAGTGATGGTAATGAGGGGAGGTATGGGTTTGTCTTAAAGCAGTGGTTCGTCAATCGGGGTATTACTCCTGGTAACCGGTCTAACATCTCCACTTGGTGTAGTCGTTTGGGTTATCGTCTTACTAGGGTAAGAGATTTAACCAATGCGGTTTGTTCTGGTGAAAATTCAGGAAGTTGGTGTCAAGGTTCTGTCGGCGCCACACCTAGTTCATCTAATAATACTTATATGCGT
>NZ_WTFC01000055.1:0-3203 GCF_009795795.1 Gilliamella sp. Pas-s95
AATTTAAAAGTCTGGCGGCACCCTACTCTCACATGGGTAATACCCACACTACCATCGGCACTACGGCGTTTCACTTCTGAGTTCGGCATGGGGTCAGGTGGGACCACCGCGCTATTACCGCCAGACATATCCTGTCTTCTCTTCTTCTATCTCAATAAAGCATTACTCTTATTATAACGCTTCATCTTCAATTCCTCAATCCGGAACAAACTGTTATTTCAACTTTTAGACTATCTCTCGCATAATCCCAAAACAACTCCGAGTTGTAAGGTTAAGACTCTCGGTTCATTAGTATCAGTTAGCTCAATGTATCACTACACTTACACACCTGACCTATCTACGTCTTAGTCTCAAACGGACCTTACTGAATCTCTTCAGGGAAAACTCATCTCAAGGCTAGTTTCGTGCTTAGATGCTTTCAGCACTTATCTATTCCGCACGTAGCTACCGGGCAATGCAATTGGCATCACAACCCGAACACCAGCGGTGCGTTCACTTCGGTCCTCTCGTACTAGAAGCAAACCCTCTCAATTTTCCTACGCCCATGGCAGATAGGGACCGAACTGTCTCACGACGTTCTAAACCCAGCTCGCGTACCACTTTAAACGGCGAACAGCCGTACCCTTGGGACCTACTTCAGCCCCAGGATGTGATGAGCCGACATCGAGGTGCCAAACACCGCCGTCGATATGAACTCTTGGGCGGTATCAGCCTGTTATCCCCGGAGTACCTTTTATCCGTTGAGCGATGGCCCTTCCATTCAGAACCACCGGATCACTATGACCTACTTTCGTACCTGCTCGAGCCGTCACTCTCGCAGTCAAGCTAGCTTTTGCCATTGCACTAACCTCCTGATGTCCGACCAGGATTAGCTAACCTTCGTGCTCCTCCGTTACTCTTTGGGAGGAGACCGCCCCAGTCAAACTACCCACCAGACAGTGTCCCTTACCTCGATTCAGAAGTATAGGTTAGAACATCAAACATTAAAGGGTGGTATTTCAAGGTCGACTCCACACACACTGGCGTGCATGCTTCTTTGCCTCCCACCTATCCTACACATTAAGGCTCAATGTTCACTGTCAAGCTATAGTAAAGGTTCACGGGGTCTTTCCGTCTTGCCACGGGTACACCGCATCTTCACGGCAAATTCAATTTCACTGAGTCTCGGGTGGAGACAGCCTGGCCATCATTACGCCATTCGTGCAGGTCGGAACTTACCCGACAAGGAATTTCGCTACCTTAGGACCGTTATAGTTACGGCCGCCGTTTACTGGGGCTTCGATCAAGAGCTTCTGCTTACGCATAACCCCATCAATTAACCTTCCAGCACCGGGCAGGCGTCACACCGTATACGTCCACTTTCGTGTTTGCACAGTGCTGTGTTTTTATTAAACAGTTGCAGCCAGCTGGTATCTTCGACTGATTTCACCTACGTCCGCACGGGATTTCAATTAACATCAGCGTGCCTTCTCCCGAAGTTACGGCACCATTTTGCCTAGTTCCTTCACCCGAGTTCTCTCAAGCGCCTGAGTATTCTCTACCTGACCACCTGTGTCGGTTTCGGGTACGATTAACTATAACCTGAAGCTTAGAGGATTTTCCTGGAAGCAGGGCATCAATTACTTCACTGCCTTAGCAGCTCGTCATCACACCTCAGCGTCTCAGTGACCGGATTTGCCTAATCACACGCCTACATGCTTAACCCACCATCCAATAGGTGGTAAACCTAGCCTTCTTCGTCCCCCCATCGCAGTTATAGCCAGTACGGGAATATTAACCCGTTTCCCATCAGATACGCCCTTCGGCCTCTCCTTAGGGGTCGACTCACCCTGCCCCGATTAACGTTGGACAGGAACCCTTGGTCTTCCGGCGAGCGGGCTTTTCACCCGCTTTATCGTTACTTATGTCAGCATTCGCACTTCTGATACCTCCAGCATGCCTCACAACACACCTTCTACGGCTTACAGAACGCTCCCCTACCCAATACACTTACGTGCACTGCCGCAGCTTCGGTGCATAGTTTTAGCCCCGTTACATCTTCCGCGCAGGCCGACTCGACTAGTGAGCTATTACGCTTTCTTTAAATGATGGCTGCTTCTAAGCCAACATCCTAGCTGTCTAAGCCTTCCCACTTCGTTTCCCACTTAACTATGACTTTGGGACCTTAGCTGGCGGTCTGGGTTGTTTCCCTCTTCACGACGAACGTTAGCACCCGCCGTGTGTCTCCCATGATTAAACTTGTCAGTATTCGGAGTTTGCATCGGGTTGGTAAGCCGGGATGGCCCCCTAGCCGAAACAGTGCTCTACCCCCAACAGTTACTCATGAGGCGCTACCTAAATAGCTTTCGGGGAGAACCAGCTATCTCCCGGTTTGATTGGCCTTTCACCCCCAGCCACAGGTCATCCGCTAATTTTTCAACATTAGTCGGTTCGGTCCTCCAGTTAGTGTTAACCAACCTTCAACCTGCCCATGGCTAGATCACCGGGTTTCGGGTCTATACCCTGCAACTTAACGCACAGTTAATACTCGGTTTCCCTTCGGCTCCCCTATTCGGTTAACCTCGCTACAGAATATAAGTCGCTGACCCATTATACAAAAGGTACGCAGTCACCACTACCCAACGGCAGCAGCTCCCACTGATTGTACGTACACGGTTTCAGGGTCTATTTCACTCCCCTCCCGGGGTTCTTTTCGCCTTTCCCTCACGGTACTGGTTCACTATCGGTCAATCAGGAGTATTTAGCCTTGGAGGATGGTCCCCCCTTCTTCAGACAGGATATCACGTGTCCCGCCCTACTCTATAAGCTTCCACATATCGCACCTTCGTGTACGGGACTTTCACCCTCTATCGTGCGACTTTCCAGACGCTTCCACTAATACTATATGCTACCCGCTTGGGCTCCTCCCCTTTCGCTCGCCGCTACTTAGGGAATCTCGGTTGATTTCTTTTCCTCGGGGTACTTAGATGTTTCAGTTCTCCCGGTTCGCCTCATATAACTATGAATTCATTATATGATAGTGTAGTCACCTACACTGGGTTTCCCCATTCGGACATCGACGGCTATTGCGCTTTTTATCAGCTCACCGTCGCTTTTCGCAGATTAACACGTCCTTCTTCGCCTCTGATTGCCTAGGCATCCACCGTGTACGCTTAATTTCTTAACCTTACAACTCACAGTTGTCTTGGTTTTAATTACGCTTT
>NZ_WTFC01000056.1:0-2727 GCF_009795795.1 Gilliamella sp. Pas-s95
GGACAAAAAGAGTCCTGTTCAATATCGGGAGTATTATTTTCCAGCAGCTTAGTTTTTTTGTACAACTTTTGGGGTGCAGTTCATTCGCTTTAATTCCCTTTGCTCGGACGTGGTCACTGTAGCTATTTTATTCACTAAAGGTCAAAACGTCCGAAACCACTGCACTCAATTCATTTTATCCACCAACCCAAAAACACATTAGGCTAACGTTTATTAATAACATTAGCCGGAAATCCACCACATACAACAATTTGGTCGAGTTTTTTAATATGCTTAATTATCGGTTTTAAATTAAATCCTAATAATTGACTCATGACATAAAACGACTGGTTATAAGCCTTTAAAAAAAGGCCTTCTTTCAAAAAATGTATCGGATTTTCACTTAATGTTAATTTTTGTTCTATTTCCATTACATGACCCTCTTTATTTAATTTTACCCTTGTGCCACCGCCATCGACACTTTCAGCGTCGCCGGCGGCGGGGCGGCGCGATTGTGGCTTCGCCGCAACAGCGCAACCCTAAGGGAAAACGCCCCAACTGACGCGGGGGCGTTATTCTTTGTTAGATTGTCCTCTCAGGCACCATAACCGCCCCCGCGTCCCAAGAATTAAGGACTAAGAAATAAAAACTAAGGTGCGGTGCAAATAGCAGGAGCGAAGTTGGTGGGGTCTCCGCCTATGAAGACTTTGTTAGCGACGACACGGTACGCTGGAGTGTCACCTGTCCAGTAGCCGAAGTAGTATGCGCCGCTGTAGCTGCTGATGCCAAACATGACGTCTTCGGTGAAGTGCGCATCAGCGTAGCTTGTCAAGTAGCCCCACTCAGTGAAAAAACCTGCACCTATGTTACGCTGGTAATAATTACCAGATGAGGATGGTGAGGCACCATCCGCGCCATTTCGACATGGGAAATAATCAGGCTCTACACCACATTTCGCGTTAGTTAAATCCCTGACCTGTGACAAACGATAACCCAAACGACTACACCAAGATATGTGTTCAGTTTGAAGAGCTACAGCTATATGATTGACGAACCACTTCTGTAACACAAATCCATATTTAACCACCACATTATCCATACTATCCCTACCGACTAATTCAAATCTCTGTGGCAAAGATAGCGACGGAGTAAGCCGACGAGGATTAGGGTTTCTCCACTGGTTTCTTGCCTCTGGACCATGCAACGTTACCCGTGTTACATAACTGGATTTATCAGTAATCCAAGCATCGGCTGGTACGTTTTCTCTCCCAGGGCTTTCGAACATACCAGAACGCGGCCTTGTCCAATTCACCGTTGCCCTTATGCTACCATTCGTGACAACAGACCACGTCAACTGACTTGCATCAACGCCACCTATGTCCAAATCAAAATACAATCCATCAGCACCTGTAGTTGGAAAGTTTAAGTCGTAAGATGATGAATCATTTGACTGAGTTAAAAAACCCTTATAAGGGTTCCATATGTTAGATGGGCCGGCGTAACTGTTTGTGCCATAAGTAAGATTTGGCCTTGCGTAACAAACACGAGGAACAGTGTTATACGGATTGATATAATAATCCACCGTAGCTCCACTAAAACTACTAATCCTTGGCACACCATACTGGGTAGTTAAACTTCCTCCTGTACTTCTTAATGTTACCTTATAAGGAGCACCACAAATACTTAATGTATCACTACGACTAACGGTATTGCCATTTTTATCCCTAAACGATACCGATATACTCCCTGTAGCCGTTACTCCATTAGCTCCCTGTCCATCCCCATCATCATCTCCCCAATAATTATACCTAGTGACTAAATCACTTAAACTCACTGAATTCACTGATGATGGGATTAACATATCTATATCTCCCAAAGTACTTCCTGCATAAGGTAATCTTATTGGATTTGTAGCACTTGATGGATTAGTTGACGGTGTGTACCTTGTACCATCCCGCAACTTAATAAACAATAAACTATCTGTATCTATTGCCTTTGTTCGACCACCGTCGGACGTTAAATACGGCGCACTCCCCTCTATAACTCTTGATGTATGTGCCGTTAACGCCTCTACCCCCTGCGTATATGACAACAACAACAATGACGCAAAGAATAATGCCGATTTAGATAACAATGAAAGTCTAAACAATAATGGCGGTTTGAATACTAATGGCGGCTTTAACAACCACTTGGATATCGACGATAATTTTGCCGAAGAGGTGGCCGATGACCTGACCAAAGAGGTTTCCGAGAATGTTGTCGAAGGACCCGACGAAAACATCGCCTGAAAAAACCGCGATGACGGCGTCGATTTCGCTACGCGAAATGACTTCGGTGATAAAAATAAGAACTGTGTCTGATTTAGACTACGGTGAAATTGAAAAAGATTTAGGGCATAGGTTTGGCAGGCCATGTGCCATGTGCCATACATGGTAACGCATTTCGATTATCCTGTCAAGTAATTTTTTGTTTTATTTACATTTTTTATAATTAACCGCTCGACTAACGAGCTTCCCTTGCTTTTAAAGCGCTTAAATTATAACCGCTTGATTAATAATGCGCTACCTTTTTTGTTAAAAAATTGTAAAGTTTTGTTAATTGTGGGCGGTTAAGCTTTTGTTGGCGTGTTTTGGGGAATGGTTTTGGTGAGGTTTTTTTGAATAAAAAACCTAGATTACACCATGAAGTGCAATTTTTCTTAGCTCCTTTGAATAAAAGGAGGCAGGGCTTTTAAACTTATGCCGTTTT